>DATEPR010000672.1:0-4214 GCA_035273045.1 Pseudonocardiaceae bacterium
GGTCGCGGTCAGAGGATGGCGCGTAGTTGGTCGGCTATGCCGGCGATTCTGCCTAGTACGCCGTTGACGAACCGGGGTGAGTCGTCCGTGGACAGGGACTTCGCCAGTTCGACCGCCTCGTCGATGACCACGGCGGGCGGCACGTCCGTGGACCACAGCAACTCGTACAGGCCCAGCCGCAGCACCGCGCGGTCCACCGCCGGCATCCGTTGCAGCGGCCAGCCCTCGGAGTGTTCGGCCAGGATGTCGTCGATTCTTGGCCGGTGCGCGGCGACGCCCTCGACCAGGGTGACCGTGTAGTCGTTCACCGGCGGCAGGTCGGGTTCGCCGACCCGTTCGGCGAGCATGGTGACCGGGTCTGCGCCGCGGATGTCCGCTTCGTACAGAATGTCCACTGCTCGCTTGCGGGCCTTGCGCCTGGCCCCGCTGATGGGCCGGCCACCGGCACCGGCGGCGCGTCGGCGCGCGCCGTCCGGTGTCGGATCAGGCGCTGACACGGCCCAGGTACCGCCCGTCGCGGGTGTCGACCTTGACCTTCTCGCCGGTGGTGACGAACAGCGGCACCTGGATCTCCGCCCCCGTCTCCAGCGTCGCCGGCTTGGTGCCACCGGTGGACCGGTCGCCCTGCAGGCCGGGGTCGGTGTGCTGGACGACCAGTTCCACCGACGCCGGCAGTTCGACGTACAGCGGGACGCCCTCGTGGGTGGCGACCATCGCCGAGGAGTTCTCCAGCAGGTAGTGCGCGGCGTCGCCGACGGTGTCGCTGGGCACGGTCAACTGGTCGTAGGTGTCCGTGTCCATGAACACGTAGTCGTTGCCGTCCTGGTACAGGTAGGTCATCTCGCGCCGGTCGACGGTGGCGGTGTCGACCTTGGTGCCCGCGTTGAAGGTGCGGTCGACCACCTTGCCGGACAGCACGTGCTTGAGCGTGGTGCGCACGAACGCGCCGCCCTTGCCCGGCTTGACGTGCTGGAACGACACGACGGACCAGAGCTGGCCGTCCAGGTTCAGGACCAGGCCGTTCTTCAAGTCGTTGGTGGTGGCCACGGCTGTAGCTTCTCCTGTCGCGGGTCTAACGGGATTGGGCGCGCTCGCCAGCCGCTCACACGACGACGAGATCCTTGGTGGTCAGGGTCAGCAGTTCCGGTCCGGTCTCCCGGACCACGAGGGTGTCCTCGATCCGCACTCCGCCGCGCCCCGCGAGGTACACCCCGGGCTCGACGGTGACCGCCATGCCAGCGGCGAGTCTACCGTCACCGGTCCTGGACAACGTGGGTGCCTCGTGGATCTCCAACCCGACGCCGTGGCCGAGGCCGTGCAGGAACTCCTCGCCGTAACCGGCGTCGTCGATCACGTCGCGGGCGGCGGCGTCGACGTCGCTCACCTCGGTGCCCGGCGCCAGCGCCGCCCGGCCGGCGGCCTGGGACGCGGCGACCAACTGGTACAGCTCACGCTGCCAGCCGGCCGGTTCGCCGAGCACGAGCGTGCGGGTCATGTCGGAGTGGTAGCCGTCCACCAGGGCGCCGAAGTCGAGTTTCAGGAAGTCGCCGGTGGCCAGTTCCCGGTCGGTCGGGCGGTGGTGCGGGATCGCCGAGTTCGGCCCGGACGCCACGATCGTCTCGAACGAGACGGCGGCGGCGCCGTTGTCCAGCATCCGGCCCTCCAGGTCGCGGCTGATCTCCCGTTCGGTCCGGCCCGGCCGCAGCCCGCCCTGTTCGAGCAGTTCGGCCAGTGCGCGGTCGGCGGCCGCGCAGGCCATCCGCAGCGCCTCGATCTCGGCTTCGTCCTTCACCAGGCGCTGCCGCTCCACGTGGCCGGGCGCCCGGACCAGGTCGACGTCGCCGGCCTGTTCGGTCAGCGCGGTCAACTGGTCGACGGTGACGTGCTGGCTTTCGAACCCGGTCCGCCGGTAGCCGGCCGCGTTGGTGGCCATCCTGGCCATCAGGGCACGGTCGGATGCCCGGTCGATGAGCCGTTCCAGTTCCGGGACCTGCCGCTGCGACTGGGTCAGGTAGCGGCCGTCGGTGCACAGCAGCGTCCCGGACTCGGCACCCGGCCCGTCGGCCGCGGCCACCACGAGCACGGCGTTGGAGCCGGTGAATCCGGTCAGGTAGCGGATGTTCAGCAGGTCGGTGACGAACAGCGCGTCCAGTTCGGCCGCGCGCAGTTCCTGGCGTAGCGCTTCCCTGCGCCTCACATGTGTTTCGGGCACGCGACCGAGCCTAATGCCGCAGGACGTAGGCTGGGGCGATGCAACCCTGGCTGGTGCGCGGCTGTGTGATGGCCGTGGTCTACGCGGCCGCGGAGACCGTGCTCGCGAAGGTACAGGTGACCGCACCCGGTGCCGGTTCGGTGCTGGACCCGGTGGTGCTGGCGCTGCTGGTCGGCGTCGGCCTGCTGTGGGGTGGCATCGACGGCTGGTTGCGCAGACCACGCGCGGGCATGCAGTGGTTCTACGCCGGACTGCTCGGCGGCCTGCTGGCCGGCGTGATCAGCGTGACCACCAGGGCGCTGTTCGTGGACCAGACCGGTGTGTGGGCGCTGGGGTCGGCGTTGACCGGCGACGCCGCGTTCATCGCGTTGCTGATCATGCTGCCGGGGGCGCTCGGCGTGGCCGTGGGCGGCCGGCTCCAGCCGCCGGACGGCACCCGTCAGGGCCGCAGGTGGCTCAGGTCGGCGCCGCGCGGGTAGGAGTCCCACCGCTGGTCGGTCACCGTCTCCACCGGTGACGAGTTGAGCTGCGCCACCGCTGCCGTGCCGACCACCCACAGCCGGCCGTCGTCCAGTTGGATGCCGACCGGCCGGCCGGTGGCCGACATGGCGGTCGCACCCGCCCGCAGGTGGGCCTGGACCGGCAGCGCCGCAACGGACGGCGGCGGGTTCCGCACCATGCCGGCGGCCAGCGCGAGCGCGACGGAGCGGCGTTCCACTTCGACCAGGTGGCCGCCGACCACGATGTCGACGGTCCGGTCCGGCGCCGGCACGGCGAAACCGTTCAGCAGCGCCAGCGCCGCGGCCCTGGTCCGGCAGCCGGACCGGCTGGCCACGTCGACGCCGAAGTGCTGCAACCCGTCCGGGCCGGCTGCGACACCGGTCGGGCGGATCACGTCCAAAGGCACCTCGCCACACGGGTTCGCGATGTCGACGGGCGCGTGGCCCTCCGCGGTGCGCACCAGGCCCGGTCCCTCGCGCTGCGGGCCGGCGATGGTGACCGGCTGGTACGGGTGGTAGTCGAAACCGGCGTCCCAGAACGTGATCGTGGTGCCGTTCGGGTTGTCGCTGGCGATGGCGAACGCCTGCAACGCATCCACCCACATCCAGTCCGACGTGGTGGCGTCGGCCACCGACCGGGTGCGCACGCCGGTCGCGCCGATCACGGATGCGAAACCCCGCGGACCCAACGCCTGCACGCCCCGCCGGAACGTGGGGTCGGGCGAGCGCAGCACGAACTGGCCGGCGCCGTTCGCGGCGGTCGCCGCGCCGGTGGTGTCGGTGAACATCAGGTAGAACATGCCGTTCAGATACAGCGCGGCCGGCTGGCCGGCGCCGTAGTCGTTGCCGTGGTTGGCGTCACCGGCCGCCGACACGATCGGCGCACCGCCGTTGGCACGCGCCCAGTGCACGCCGTCGGTGCTGGTGGCCAGGCCGATGGCGTTGTGGTCGCCGCGCCGGTCGGAGGTGCCGGTGTAGTAGAGGTAGTAGACGCCGTCGACGCCGATCACCGACGGGTCGCACGTGTGCAGGCGGTCGAAACCGTTGGTGCTGTTGGTGAACACCGGTTGACCGGGCCGGTGGTCCGGGGCGGTGAACGGGCCGTTCGGCGAGGTCGCCGTGGCGTACAGGATCTGGTCACCGGGGCGGGCCGCGCCGGGCAACTGGCTGCACCACCACATCCGGTACGTGCCATGGCTTTCCAGCACGGACGGCGCGTAGTTGTAGGGCGCCGACGGTCCACCGGACGCCACGACGCCGCCGCTGCTCCTGGGTTGCCCGGTGGCCAGCGCGACGGTCGGCGGCGTGCCGGTCACCTGCTGGCCGGCCGCGGCGTGACCGCCGGGCAGCACGCCGTTCGACCCTTCGGCCTGCGGCAGCGCGGTACCGGAACAGGCCGCCACCAGCACCGTCGCGAGCAGCGCGCCGAGCGCGCCGCCGGCGGCCCGCCGTGGCCGGTGCGGTCCGGGCTGCCCGACCGTCGGGTTGGGTCTCGGCATCCC
>DATEPR010000673.1:0-2214 GCA_035273045.1 Pseudonocardiaceae bacterium
GACGACGGCTTGTAGTACGACACGACGGTGCCGTCCGAGTCGTACACGCCGAAGGTGTTCGTGTTGGGATCGTAGATCCTGACCCTACCGTCGGCGTCCACGCGAGCCGGGTAGCCGTTCTCCTGCGCGTCCCGCAGGAAGTTGTCCGCACCCTGTTCGTATTCCTGCACCGACTGCGAGCCGAAGTCCGCACCGTGGTCCCTGAAGTGACGTTGTGCCGTCTGGTCGTTCCGGAAGTTCTTGGCCTCGAACTTGTCGATGTCGGTCGGCGAGCCCTCCGAGGTGTTCGGCTCGTGCGGCGTTTCCCCCTCGCTCTGGTTCAGTTCCTCGTCCACCGTGGAGTCGACGTCGGTGGTGTCGGCCTCCGCCGCCTCGATGTCGGGCACCGCCTCGGCGGTCGCCTCCAGGTCGGTCGCCACGTCGGCCGTGATGGCCTCGCCGACCTCGGTCGCCACCGTGGCCTCGAACTCCTCGGCGATCGGACCCGCGATGGCGGCCACCTCGGCGGCGTCCGCGGCGCCGGCGCCGGCGTCCGAGCCACCCAGGGTGAACGGCGTGAGCAGGATGCCGACGATGGTGGTCAGCGTGACCGCGATGCCCGCCTCGGCCAGGGCCGTCTTCAGGTTGTTCCGGGCGTCGTCGATGGCCTTCGCGTAGGCGTCGCACGCCTTCGCGATGCTCTCGCAGGCGTCGTGCAGCCCGGTCAGGATGGCCGTCCTGTCGCCCGGCGCGGCGAGCGAGTTCCAGAACGCCTGCATCGACTTGAGGTCATCGGCGTTGTTGTTCTCGGTGATGCTGTCCACCGCGCCGTGCAGGGTCTGCGTCACACCGTTGACCCCGCCCGCGGCCGTGCGCCACGCGCCGGCCGCGTCGCGCAGCGCATCCGGATCCCCGTTCGGCCAGTACTTCGCCAGCCAGTCCGGCACGCTGGAGTGACCCTGCCCCGCTGCCGGGTCCGGGCCGGTGACATAGATGTCATCGGCCACCGGCGGCGCGGGGAACGGCTGGTAGGAACCCTTCTTGTCGGCCGTGGAGGAGTGCTCGGCCTTCAGGTAGTTGTTGGCTGTCTGCACCAGCCCGGTGGAGATGCCGCCGATCACCACGCACGCCGACTCGAACGCCTTCCACACGGCCTTCGCCGCCGGGTCGTACTTGCCGGCGAACTTCTGCGCGCCGCCGTCGTTGCCGGCCATGCCGGCGTGCAGCGACGATGCCAGCGTGGACCACACGTCGCCGAGCGTGTCCTGCTGCTTGGCGAAGGTCAGCGCCGCCGAGTTGACGTCGTCCGGCGTGACGTCGATCGAGCCGCCACCGCCCGGCGGGATCGGAGCCATCGTCACCTCCCAGGTCAGGGGTGGGACGTGCTGATCAGGCAGTCGGTTCCCCCGGGTACTCCGCGGTCACGTCGCCGCCGAACAGCTTCCAGTAGAAGCCGTTCATTCGCGCGGCAACGGGCGCGTGCCGGGTCAGTATCGCCGCGACGGCCGCCGGCACGTCGTCCGGGGCGTGGCCCTCGGCGCACCGGAGCACGTACTTGTTGCGAGCGTCGGGGCCACCACTCGCCGGCGCCGCCACCCCGCACACCGCGGTGACCAGCCAGTTCACCAGTGCCATGGCGGCGTAGCCGGCGTCATGGGTGGTGTTGCGCCGGACGAAGTCGCGTTCGGCCGCCGACAGGTCGAACCGCGGTGACGTGGCCAGCCCGAAGTCGGTGAGGTAGATCCGCTCGCCGTCGGCCCGCATGTTGCCGAAGTGCCCGTCCAGGTGCAGCAGTTCCCGGTCGCGCAGGAAGGCCACGATCCGCGACAGCTGCCGGTCGACCGTGCCGGCCCTGCCCACCGGGTCCTGGCGCAGCCAGTCGAGCAGCGACAGCGGGATGTGCTCCCAGAACAGCACGAGACTGCGCGACGCGGCGGCCAGTGCTTCGAACCGGACACGCACTGCCGGGCAGCCGGCCAACGCGGCCACCACCGCGTCGATGTCGGCGTGCTCGGCCGCGACGGGCGGGCGGCCGGGCAGGACCCGCCAGTGGTACAGCAACGGGAACAACTCCGTCTCGCCGGCCAGCACCCCATCGGTCACGATCACGTTGGCGACGAGTTCCCGCCATGCGTTGAACCCGGGGCCACCGACGCCGTACTGGCAGAACACCGGCAGGCCGAACAGGTTCGCGGTGGAGCGGCGCCGGTCGAACTCGCGGTCGGTCAGGGGGAC
>DATEPR010000674.1:0-10163 GCA_035273045.1 Pseudonocardiaceae bacterium
GCAGCTGCACGACCTGTTCAACAGGGCGACGAAGGCGGCCGGCGCGACCGGCACGAAGGGCTCCATGGACCCGGCCAAGGGCCAGGAACTGCTGGACCTGATCGCCGAGATCGACAAGATCTTCTGGGAGACCAAGAAGGCCTGAGCACGACCCTGGGGAGTCCCCGACAGGGGCACGGACAACACGGCCGGCGGCACCGGGTCGCGGATCGTCGATTCGTGACGCGGCAAAGCCGGCCGTCGTCGTGCTCGGGCCAACTACGCTGGAGCGGGCACGGTTTCGGGAGGTGGTCGGCGTGTCGGGGCCTGAGTTCGCGGTCGAGCGGATGGCCGGGCGGGTGTTGGCGCCGCCGGGGGCCGACGTGGTGCTGGCCGAGTGGACCGCGGAGGGCGCCGCCGATGGCGAACCGCGGTACCAGGCGCCGCTGCACCGGCACGACGAGGACGAGGCGTGGTACGTCCTGTCCGGCACGCTCACCATCCGGATGGGCAACAACGATCTCCGAGTCCCGGCCGGTGGCGCGGCCGTCGTGCCGGGCGGGATCGCGCACACCTTCTGGAATCCCGCCGCCGAACCGTCCCGCTACCTGCTCGTCATGGGCGCCCGCACCTACGGGCTGATCCAGGCACTGCACGCCACGAGCGACCGGAGCCGCGACGCGACCCGCGCCTTGTTCCAGGAGTTCGGCGCGGAACTGCTCGACTGAGGATGCCGCGGAGGTGGCCACGTGAGCGGAGCGGCGACCCATGATCCGCTGACCCGGCTGCGCGCGCTGTGCCTCGCGCTGCCGGAGACCACGGAACGGCTCTCCCATGGTGAGCCGACCTGGTTCGTGCGGGACAAGAAGACGTTCGTGATGTACGCCGACCACCACCACGACGACCGGCTCGGCTTCTGGTGTGCCGCGTCGCCTGGCGTGCAGGAGGCGTTGCTGGCCAGCCGGCCGGACCGGTACTTCTACCCGCCCTACGTCGGCCACCGCGGCTGGCTCGGGGTCCGGCTGGACGTGCCGGTCGACTGGACCGAGATCGGCGAGCTGGTCGCCGACGCCTACCGCTGCATCGCACCGAAACGGCTGGTGGCCCAGCTCGATCAGCCGAACGGCTGAGACCGGTCGCACACCACAATCGACCGACTCACCGGCACACCGCTGACTACGCTGATCGAGTGCCAGCGAACCAGGAGACCGGCCGGCGAACGGTGTACGTGCTGCGGCACGGCGAAACGGAATGGGCCGTCACCGGGCGGCACACCGGGGTCACGGACATCCCGCTCACCACGGAGGGCGAGCAGCAGGCCCGCCGCGCCGGCATGGTGCTGTCCCAGTTGCGCGGCACGAACCTGCCGCCGGCACTGGTGCTGTCCAGCCCGAGGCAGCGCGCCCTGCGCACCGCCGAACTCGCCGGCCTGGTGGTGGACGAGGTCACCGAGGAGCTCGCCGAGTGGAACTACGGCGACTACGAGGGCCTGACCACGGCGGAGATCCGGGCCAAGGTGCCCAACTGGACGGTGTGGTCGCATCCGATCCCGAACGGCGAGACCGGTGACGAGGTCGGCGCCCGCGCCAGCGGGCTGCTGGACCGGGTGACCAACAGCCTGGCCTCCGGTGACGTGGTCCTGGTCGGCCACGGCCACTTCAGCCGGGTGCTGGTCGCCCGCTGGCTGGACCTGCCGGCCGCCGACGGCGTCCGGTTCGGCCTGGACCCGGCCGGCACCACGCTGTTGGGGACGGAACGCGGTGAACGCCAGGTGCTACGGTCCAACATCCCACCCTGGCCCGTATAGACAGCCCCGAGGATGCCATGCCCGACAACCGGATCCGCCGCATTCAATCGTCCGATGTGGACCGTACTGTCGAGCTGGTGCACGAGCTCGCGCGCTACGAGAAGGCGCCGGAGGAGTGCCACCTGACGGCCGACCAGCTGCGCGCCGCGTTGTTCGGGCCGGCGCCGGCACTGTTCGGGCACGTCGCCGAAGCCGGCGGCGAGGTCGTCGGGATGGCGTTGTGGTTCCTCAACTTCTCCACCTGGGACGGCGTGCACGGCATCTACCTGGAGGACCTGTTCGTCCGGCCGGAACACCGGGGCACCGGGTTGGGCAAGGCGCTGCTCACCGCGCTGGCCGAGGAGTGCGTCGCCCGCGGCTACAGCCGGCTGCAATGGTCGGTGCTGAACTGGAACGAGCCGTCGATCGCGTTCTACCGCGGCCTGGGCGCCGTCCCGATGGACGAGTGGACGGTGTTCCGGCTGTCCGGGGAGTCCCTGGCGGCCCTGGGCGACGCCTAGGACGACTGGTCGGGGTCGGTCACCGCCCACGCCCGGGACGGCGCCGTGAACAGCAGCACGATCGTGACGACGCAGACCACGATGGTGCTGATGGCCAGGGCGGTGAACTGCGAGTTGATCGCGTACCAGGCGACCGCGACGAGCAGCACCTGGAGCAGCGCGGCTGGTGTGCGCGCCCATCGCGAGCCGAGCACCAGTCCGGCGGCCACGGCCAGCACCGCGATCGCCACCACGGCGAAGAAGCCCGCCTCGGCGTAGAGGTTGCCCCCGTCGGCCGGCAGGTGCAGAGCCGCCACGAGCACCGCGACGGCGAACGCGAGCGCGGCAAGGCCCTCCACGGCGACGAGGACGCCGGCGGCGCGCACCGCGCGGGGCGCCGGATGGACGGCGGGCAGGGGCACCGGGCTCAACCTTTCGGAGTGGAATGGTCACGATCAGTGCCGCAGGTCACGTTGCGTGCCTACCACCGATCGTAGGCCACCCGTCCGGCCGTATTCTTCTGGCGGGTCGGCGCGCGATGATCCACGGGTCAGCCGATTGGTTCCCGTCGTCGGTGAGCAGACGGTCGTCTGGGTGCACTTGCCGCGACACGAGTCGACGCGCGTCGCCCGGTGACGGCGCGCGGCGGGGAAGGACGCTCGTCTCACGGTCGAACACGGTAGGTGACGGACCGACCCTCACGGTCGGGTGATGTTGTCGCGGTGGCCTACTCTGCAGTGGTGCTTGCCCTCTTGGTGGTGAACCCACACGCCACCGCCACCACGGCGGCCGGCCGTGACGTGCTCGCGCACGCGCTGGCCAGCGACGTGAAGCTGGAGGTGCTGGAGACCAGCTACCGGGGCCACGCCGCGGACGCGGCCGCCCAGGCCGCCGCGGACGGTGTCGACCTGGTGGTCGCGCACGGCGGTGACGGCACGGTGAACGAGGTCGTCAACGGCCTGATGCGGGTCACCGAGAACGGTGTCCCGCGCCCGATGCTGGGCGTGGTGCCCGGCGGCTCGGCCAACGTGTTCGCCGGTGCGCTCGGCCTGCCGCGTGAGCCGGTCGAGGCGACGCACCACCTGCTCCAGGCCATCGAGACCGGCCGGTCCAGACGGATCGGCCTGGGCCGGGCGGACGACCGGTGGTTCACGTTCAACGGCGGCGTCGGCTGGGACGCCGAGGTGGTGGCCGCCGTGGACAACCGGCGGCGCAAGCAGGCCAGCCCGGCGCTCTACCTGCGCACCGCGCTGGGCCACTACGTCCGGCAGGCCGCGCACCCGCCGGAGTTGACCGTGACGCTGCCCGGCGAGGCGCCGATCGACGGGGTGCGGCTGGCCATGGTGTGTAACACCAACCCGTGGACGTACCTCGGCGACCGACCACTGAAACTGGTCCCGACCTGCACGTTCGACGACGGCCTCGGCCTGTTCGCGCTGCGCGGCCTGGCGGCGCCGTCGGTCCTGCGGCTGGCGAGCCAACTCCTGCGCGGCACCGGGGAGCCGCACGGCAAGGGCCTCGTGCTGCGCGACGACGTGTCCCACATTCGGGTGACCTCACCCCGGCCGGTGCGGGTCCAGGTCGATGGTGACGTCGTCGGTGAGCGTCGGAGTGTAAACTTCACCTCAGTGCCAGCCGCACTCAGGGTCGCTGTGTAACCGCGGCGTGACCTGTATGTGGCCCGGTCGCGACCCATGCGCGATCTCTGTCTGGTCAGCAGGACGCGTACGAATCGGCATGTCAAGAGGACGTCGATCTTTCGGGTGAGTTCTCTCACCGGTTCGCGACATACCCCTTGACATCGGCGCGGTTCGTGAAAGCATTCACAAGCACCCCGACGACCAACCGACGACGAATGGTGCGCTGGAGCGCGCCTAGCAAGGAGCAGGGAACAATGGACTGGCGCCACCGCGCGGCCTGCCGTGACGAGGACCCCGAGTTGTTCTTCCCCGTAGGGAACAGCGGTCCTGCGCTCCTGCAGATCAGCGAGGCCAAGGCGGTTTGCCGACGTTGCCCGGTCGCGTCCAGTTGCCTCACGTGGGCGCTGGAAAGCGGCCAGGATGCCGGTGTCTGGGGCGGCATGAGCGAGGACGAGAGGCGTGCGCTGAAGCGCCGCACCCGGGCACGTGCCCGCACCAACGCCTGAAAACTCCATCGGGACGAGGCAGCCGCACGCTGCGCGAACGCGGTAGGGCGCGGCCTCGACACCCCGTGCCGGGCGCCCGCCCGGAAGCATTCACAGCATCATCACACGCGAAGGACCCGCTGCTTTTCGGTGGCGGGTCCGCTGCGTTTGTCGGGCCAGCGTCGTTCGGCACACCGCGAATGTGCGCGAATGTGAATGTGTGTGAAAAATGCGATGACCGACCGGTCCGCCGACAATCCACGCATCGAGGATCTGCTGCGCCACCTCACGCCGCAGGTACTCGGCGCGCTGGTGCGCCGGTACGGCCACTTCGACGCCTGCGAGGACGCCGTCCAGGAGGCGCTGCTGGCCGCCGCCACCCAGTGGCCGGACCAGGGGACGCCGGACAACCCGAAGGGCTGGCTGGTCACGGTCGCCGGCCGCAGGCTCACCGACCAGTGGCGCGGCGAGGAGGCCCGCAGGCGCCGCGAGGCCACCGCCGCGGCCCTCACCCCCGCCGACGAGTTCCACGCCCCGGCCCCGGACGACGTCCAGCCACCGGCCGCCGACGACACGCTCACCCTGCTGTGGCTGTGCTGCCACCCGGCACTGTCGCCGCCGTCCCAGGTGGCGCTCACGTTGCGTGCGGTCGGCGGCCTCACCACGGCCGAGATCGCCCGCGCCTTCCTGGTCCCCGAGTCGACCATGGGCCAGCGGATCAGCCGCGCCAAGCAGCGGATCAGGACGACCGGCGCCCGGTTCGAACCACCGCCGCCGGACCAGCGGGCCGAGCGCCTGCGGGTCGTGCTGCACGTGCTGTACCTGATCTTCAACGAGGGCTACGCCACCACGTCCGGTCCGGACCTGGCCCGCGCCGACCTGACCCGCGAAGCCATCCGGCTGACCCGCCAGGTGCACCGGCAGCTTCCGGACGACGGCGAGGTCACCGGCCTGCTGGCGTTGATGCTGCTCACCGACGCCCGCCGGCCGGCCCGCACCAGGGCAGACGGCACGCTGGTGCCGCTCGCCGAGCAGGACCGGTCGCTGTGGCAGGCCGGCGCGATCGCCGAGGGCGTCGAGTTGGTCACCAGGGCGCTGTCCACCGGACCGGTCGGCCCGTATCAGGTCCAGGCCGCCATCGCCGCCGTGCACGACGAGGCGGAACGGGCCGACGACACCGACTGGGCACAGATCCTGGCCCTGTACCAGTTGCTGGCCACGATCTCGCCCGGCCCGATGGTCACGCTCAACCAGGCCGTCGCGGTCGCCATGGTGCACGGGCCTCACGAGGGCTTGGCGCTGCTCGCCGAACTGGCCGGCGACCAGCGCCTGGCCAGCAGCCACCGGCTGGACTCGGTGCGGGCGCACCTGCTGGAGATGGCCGGCGACCGCGACGCGGCCCGCGAGCACTACCGGACGGCCGCCCGGCGCACCACGAGCGTGCCGGAGCGCCGCTACCTGGAGCAGCGGGCCGACCGACTAGCGGGAGCGGAGCGGGACGCGTAGCACCGCGGCCGTGCCGCGGCCGTCCCGCCGGCGCAGGCTCAGCGAGCCGCGCAGTTCGGTGTCCACCAGGGTCCGCACGATCTGCAGGCCGAGCCGTTCGGTGCGCTCCAGGGAGAAGCCGTGCGGCAGGCCGACGCCGTCGTCGGTGATGGTCACGTCCAGCCACTTCGCCGACCGCTCCACCCGCACCACCACTTCGCCGTGTTCCGGCGCCGGATAGGCGTGCTCGAAGGCGTTCTGCAGCAGTTCGGTGAGGACCAGCACCATCGGCGTGGCACGGTCGGCGGACACCACTCCGAACTGGCCCTCCCTGCGGACCAGCACGCGCCCCTCGGTGCCGGCCAGGTCGCCCATCATCGGGATCACCCGGTCGACGAGTTCGTCCAGGTTGAGGCGTTCGTCGACGGACAGCGACAACGTTTCGTGCACCATCGCGATCGACGTGATCCGCCGCACCGACTCGGTGAGCGCGTCCCTGGCGTCCCGGCTGCTGGTCCGCCGGGACTGCAACCGCAGCAGCGCCGCCACGGTCTGCAGGTTGTTCTTCACCCGATGGTGGATCTCCCGGATGGTGGCGTCCTTGGACAGCAGGGCGCGGTCCTTGCGCTTGACCTCGGTGACGTCCCTGACCAGCACCAACGCGCCGGCGGCCTTGCCCTTGGGGCGCAGCGGGAGCGCCCGGAACAGCACCGAGGCGCCCTGCCGGCTCTCCGCCTCGACGCGGGTGCTGGACTGGCCGTCCAGCGCGGCCTTGATCCGCTGCGCCACCTCGGTGGCGTCGAACGGGTCGGCGATCAGCGCCCTGGTCAGCGGGGACAGGCGGGCGCCGATCAGGTCGGCGGCGTGGCCCATGCGGTGGTAGGCGGACAGCGCGTTGGGACTGGCGAACACCACCGCGCCCGCCGAGTCCAGCCGGACCAGGCCGTCGCCGACCCTGGGGCTGGTGTGCACGTCGGGCGACGGGTCGTTGCTGGGGAACGTGCCGTCCGCGATCATCTGGCACAGGTCGGCGGCGCTGCCCAGGTAGGCGATCTCCAGTGAACTGGGCACCCTGGGCACGGCCAGGTTGGTGTCCCGGGACAGCACGGCGATGACCCGCTGGTCGAACAGCACCGGGATGACCTCGCGGCGCACCGGCACCCCCAGCCGCCACACCGGGTCCTCCTCGCGGCAGATCCGGGCGTCGCCGAGCGCCCGGTGCAGCTGGGGATGTTCGCTGCCGGCGGACACGGTGCCGACCATGTCGTCGTGGTGCGCGGTCAGCGTGGTGGTCGGCCGGCACTGCGCGATGCACAGGAACCGGGGCAAGCCGTCCGGCTCGTCCTGCGGTTCGTCGGGCAGCGGCACCCACAGCAGGAAGTCGGAGAACGACAGGTCCGCCAGCAGCTGCCACTCGGCCACCACCCGTTGCAGGTGGTCGACGGCGGCACCGGACAGCGGGGTGTGTTCGGCGAGCAGGTCAGTGAGGGTCGACACGGCGAACTCCGTGCGCTGCCGGGACGCTGTCACTCCAAAGCCACTCCGGTCTCGACTGTTCCACTTCGTCCAGTGTCACTCATTCGACGACCGCGATGAGATCACCCTCCTGGACGACGTCGCCCTCGTGGACCGCGAGCTTCGTCACCACGCCCGCGCTCTCGGCCAGCACCGGGATCTCCATCTTCATCGACTCCAGGAGCACGACGGTGTCCCCGTCACCGATCGCGTCGCCCTCGTGGACCAGCACGTTCAGCACGTTGGCCACCATCTCGGCCTTGATCTGTTCCATGACCGCCGTCCTCCCTGTCGCCCCTCGGGTCACCTGCGACCGGTATCGATCCAACCACGGCGGCATGCCACACTGAACAGGCGCAACGCCACAGCAGCCGAGGAGAGTCTCCATGTCGAAGCGCGCCCGCAAGCGCCGCGACCGCAAGAAGTCGGGTCCCAACCACGGCAAGCGGCCGAACAGCTAGCGCACGCCGGCACGGCCCCCGGGTGGCACCCGGGGGCCGTGTCGTTCGGTCAGGTCAGTGCCGTTCCTCGGTGATCCGCACGGAGGTCTCGACGGCGACCGCGCCGTCCGTGTCCACCACGACCTGGCGGATCGAGGCCCGCAGCTTCGCCTTCAGCGTGTCCGGCGCGTGGTCGCCGCCACACTTGCGGGCCAGGAGCTCCTTGAGGTGCTCCTCAAGGCCGTACTGCTCCAGGCACGGCCCGCACTCGTCCAGGTGCTGTTCCAGCTTGCGCCGCTCGTCGCCGGAACACTCGCCGTCCAGCAGCCGCCACACCTCGGCCAGCACCTGGGAGCAATCCGTCTTGTGCGGTTTTCCGCAGCTCACGACCCTGCCACCTCCGATACCGACGGCGACGAGTCGCGCAGGAAGCCGCGATCCCGGGCCACGTCGGTGAGCAGTTCACGAAGTTGCCGGCGCCCCCGGTGCAGCCGGGACATCACAGTGCCGATGGGCGTGCCCATGATGTCGGCGATCTCCTTGTAGGCGAAGCCCTCCACGTCGGCCAGGTAGACCGCGATGCGAAACTCCTCGGGGAGTTGCTGAAGGGCGGCTTTGACGTCGTCGTCCGGCAACCGGTCCATGGCGTCGACCTCGGCCGAGCGCAGCCCGGTCGACGAGTGGCTCTCGGCCTGCGCGAGCTGCCAGTCGGTGATCTCGTCGGTCGGCGACTGCACGGGCTGGCGCTGCCGCTTGCGGTAGCCGTTGATGTACGTGTTGGTGAGGATCCGGTACAGCCACGCCTTCAGGTTGGTGCCGTCGGCGAATGAGCTGAACGCGGCGTACGCCTTCAGGTACGCCTCCTGGACCAGGTCCTCCGCGTCGGCCGGATTGCGCGTCATGCGCAGGGCGGCCGAGTACAACTGGTCGATCAGAGGCATCGCGTCCCGCTCGAACCGTGCGGCGAGCTCCTCCTGGTTCTCCTTGCGGGGCGCGCCCTCAGCGCTGGTCGTGGCGTCGGTACGTGCCACCGGGCTCCCTCCCCGCCGGCCCACCTGACCGGCGGCTACCGTCGCCGCCCCCAGGACAGGGGACGCATTCGACGGCATAGACGATACTCGCCTGGCACCAGGCCGGCCCGGGGTGCGTGGGCACTGCGGACGTGTCTGATCGGTCACCACGATTGCGCAAACGCACGGAGTTGGCTGGTCATTCCCTGCCGTTAGCCTTGGCGCGTGGCGGGGAAGGGAACCCAGGCGACGGCGCTACTGGTGCAGCGAGGTGTGCCGCACACGGTGCACAGCTACGAACACGACCCCCGGCAGGCGTCGTACGGGCTGGAGGCGAGCACAGCGCTGGGGTTGGCGCCGGAGCGGGTGTTCAAGACGCTGGTCGCCGAGGTCGACGGGGCGTTGACGGTGGGTGTGGTGCCGGTCGTGGGTCAGTTGGATCTGAAGGCGTTGGCGGCGGCGGTCGGTGGAAAGAAGGCGCGGATGGCGGACGTGGGGGCGGCGGAGCGGGCGACCGGGTATGTGGCGGGCGGGATCTCGCCGTTGGGGCAGCGCAAACGTTTGCCGGTGGTTGTGGACGAGTCGGCTGGGCGCTGGGAAACGATCTTCTGCAGCGGCGGCCGGCGGGGCTTGGAAATCGAACTGTCACCGACAGACCTCATCAAACTGACCAACGCGATCACAGCCCCCATAGCAACCTGACCAGCACACGCGAAGCCACCAACACAGCCCCGATACTGCGACCGGCAGCGACAAGCTGACCACCGAGCGGCCAACCCGAAACGTTCGTCTTTTGCGGCGCGTGTCGTCCCGTGAGCGGACGACACAAGCGACATTGGTGACCTGACCACCGAACGGACGATCCAGACCGCATCGGCGAGCCGACCGCTCAACGAACGACATGCGGACAGCCATCGTCGAGTCGACCGCTCAACGAACGACACGCTGGCCTGACATAGGCGAACCGGTCATCGGCACGGCGACATCTGCTGGCCTTGACTCGACCACCGAACGGCCGACACGCGCGAAACCACAGGCGAGCCCACCGCAGCCACCAAGCGACGAACAAACCCACACCTGACCCCGAATCGACCATTGGGCGGACGACATGCGCGGATCGCGGGCGTGTCGACCGCTGAGCGGTCAACTCGGCAGCCTGCCGCGGCCGGCACCACTCAACGGCGCGCCACAGCCGACATCACAATATGGCTCACAATATGGCTTGCATCAGCCACGCAATCTCATGTCGGCCTCCGAAAGGGCCGACACGCGCAACAAAAGAACCAGGCCTAATCAGGAACCAGATCGAGCGGCCGAAGAACC
>DATEPR010000675.1:0-2750 GCA_035273045.1 Pseudonocardiaceae bacterium
CGGTCGCGATCAGGTCCGCGCCGACCGACGCCGCCAGCGCCACGTCGTCCGGCGCGCCCTCGGCGATCAGCACCCTGGGCTCGCTGTCCGTGACCCGGTGCCGCAACCCGTCCGCACCGAGCACTGTGGACAGTGGCACGACGACGAGCCCGGCCCGCAGCACGGCGAGCACGCACACCGCCATCTCGACACTCTGGGACAGCCGGATCGCCACCCGGTCCCCCGGCCGGCAACCCAGGTCCACCAGCAGGTGCCGGGCCAGCCGCGCCGACGCTTCGGCCAGTTGGCCGAACGTCGTCGTGCGCACACCGCCGTCGCCGACCGCGAGCACGGCCGGCCGGTCGGCGGGCGCCCGCAGGCAGTCGGCCGCGATGTTGTACCGCGCGATGTCCGGCCACCGGAACGCCTGCCGGGCGGCGTCCCAGTTCCGCCCGGTGCCCGCCAGGTCGGCCAGGCCGATCATCCCGGCTCCAGGCCGAGTTCGCGCAGCACCTGCTCGGTGTGCTCGCCCAGCCCCGGCGGTGGCAACCGGACCGAGCCCGGGGTGTCCGACAGCCGCACCGGCACCCCGGTCACCCGCAACGGCCCCGCGTGGTGCGGCACCTCGACGACCAGCTCGTTGTGCCGCACCTGCGGGTCGGCGAACAGCTCGGCGTAGTCGTTGACCGGCCCGACGATCACGTCCTCCGCCCACAACACGTCCAGCACGCCGGCCCGGTCGTGCGCGCCGACGAACCCGGCGATGATCTCGTCCAGGGCCACCCGGTTGGCCAGCCGTGCGTCGTTGGTGCGGTACGCGTCGTCGGTCGCCAGCTCCGGCCGCCCGATCGCGCGGCACAGGTTGGCGAAGAACTTGTCGTTGTAGCAGGCCAGGTGGACGTACCGGCCGTCGGCGCAACGGTAGGTGTTGTACGGCGCGTACCAGTCCGTCGTGTTGCCGGTGCGCGGTTGCTGCTCGCCCAGCAGGAAGTACTGCCCCGTGTAGGGCGCCTGGATGTGCACCAAGCCGTCGATCAGGGCGACCTCCACCTGCTGGCCACGGCCGGTCCGTTCCCTGCTGTACAACGCGCTCACCGCGCCGAACGCGGCCAGCATCGAGCACACCGCGTCCGCGACCGGCGCGCCCGCCTTCAACGGTGGACCGTCCGGCAGGCCGGTCACGTTCATCAGCCCGCTGAGCGCCTGGGCTACCGGGTCGATGCCGGGCCGCCCGGCGTAGGGCCCGCTCGACCCGTACGCGGACACCGACACCGAGATCGCCCTCGGGTTGCGGGCGCTGACCGACCCGTGGTCGAGGCCCAGCCGGCGCCGCGCGCTCGGCCGCAGGTTGTCCACCACGATGTCGGCCCAGCGCACCAACCGGTCCAGCACCCGCTGGCCCTCCTCGGTGCGCAGGTCGGCGACGATGCCGCGCTTGTTCCGGTTCACGCCGACGAACACGCCGCTGTCGTCGCCCCGGCGCGGGCCGAGCCTGCGGGTCTCGTCGCCCCGGGGCGGTTCGAGTTTGACGACGTCGGCGCCCATGTCGCCGAGCAGCGTCGCGCAGTACGGCCCAGCCAGCATCGACGCCACGTCGAGCACGCGCACGTCGTCCAGGGCGCCCATGTTCACCATGCCCGCAGCCCCAGTTGCTTGGCCACGATGCCGCGCTGGATCTGCGACGGGCCACCGGCCACGGTCGCGATCACCGAGTCGGTGTAGTGCATCGTGAGCGGCCGTTCGTTGATGTAGCCGTAGCCGCCGTGCAGCTGGATCGCCGCCCGGGTGGCGTCGGCGTACAGCTCACTGGACGCGACCTTCGCCATCGACGCCTCCATCACGTAGTCGTGGCCCGCGTCGCACAGCGCGCCGCCGTGCCGGACCAGCAGCCGGGCCGACTCGGCCCTGGTGAACAGGTCCACCAGCGGCTGCGACACGGCCTGGAAGTCGCCGATGCGCTGGCCGAACTGTTCGCGTTCCTTGACGTGCCGCAGCGTGTCGTCCAACACCTGCAACGTCGCCCCGACGAAACCGGCCGCGATCACCAGGCGTTCCAGCGGCAGCTCGGCGGCGAGCGCGAGCCAGGCGCCGTTCTCCTCACCGACCAGGTCGGTCACGGGCACGATCACGTCGTCCAGGAACACCTCGTACGTGCCGGTGATGTTGCGGCCCAACATGGGCAGCCGGGACAGCGTGACGCCCGGCGTGTGCGGGTCGAGCAGCAGCATGCTGATGCCGGCGTGTTTGCGGGCGGCCGGGTCGGTGCGCACGTAGAGCTGGATCAGGGTGCCCGGCAGGCCGGCCGCCTCGCAGAACGTCTTCTGGCCGTTGACCACGTAGTGATCGCCGTCGCGGCGGGCGGTGGTGCGCAGCGCTGCGGCGTCCGAACCGGACTCCGGCTCGGTGATGCCGATGGACAGTCGCCGCTCGCCGCTCATCAGGGCGGGCACCAGCTCGGCGCGCTGCCGTTCTGTGCCCTGACCGATGATGGTGCGCAGCCCGGACGTGGTGAGGCTGTAGCAGGCGACCAGGTCGGTGCTGCCCCTGCCGAGTTCCTCGGCGACCACCAGCAGTTCGGCCGCACCGCCACCGGAACCGCCCGCCGACTCCGGAATGCCGATGCCGTACCAGCCCAGCTCGCCGATCCGGTCGAACACCTCCTTCGGGTACGTCCCCGCGCGGTCCCATTCCAGGCAGCGCCACTGGCTGCATTCCTTCTGCACGAACCGGCGGACGGAGTCCCGCAGGCTCGCGGTCTCGTCCGGCTCGAT
>DATEPR010000676.1:0-2237 GCA_035273045.1 Pseudonocardiaceae bacterium
GTCCCAGTAGGAGAGCGTTCGGCCGTCGGTCGTGGTGACCGTGCCGTCCTCGACATCCGACATGTCCGCGCCGAACGCGGTCTCGGCCGCGTCGGCCAGTGCCGTGTACCAGGCGGCGGCCACCGCGCGCAACGCGCTGCCGGAGTGCTGGACGGACAGGCTGCCCGCGGTGAACCCCTCGTTCGGGCTGGATCCGGTGCTGGCGGCGGTCATCCGCACCCGTTCCAGCCGCACCCGCATTCCGTCCGCGACGATCTGCGCCAGCGCGGTCAGCACGCCCTGGCCCAGTTCGACCTTCCCGCTGCGCACCACGATCGTGCGGTCCGGTCCCGGGGTGATCCAGGTGGCCGGGTCCGGGTTGGCGGCCAGGCTGGGCGACGTCACCGGGCCACGCTCCGGCGCACCGCCCGCACGACCCGGTTGTGCACGCCGCAGCGGCACAGGTTGCCGGCCAGTTCGGCGCGCACCTGCTCGTCCGTCGGGTCGGGTGTGCGCTCCAGCAGGGCGGCGGCGGTGACGATCAGGCCGGCCGTGCAGTAGCCGCACTGGAGCGCCTGCTCCTCGATGAAGGCGCGTTGCAGGGGATGGGGATGCCGCTCGTCGCCGAGCCCTTCCAGGGTGGTGATCTCCTGGTCCGCCACCGACCACACCGGCGTGTCGCACGAGTGGATCGCCTGGCCGTCGACCAGCACGTTGCACGACCCGCACAGGCCGAGGCCGCAGCCGAACTTCGCCGCCGTCAGGCCGAGATCGTTGCGCAGCACGTACAGCAACGGCGTGTCCGGCGCGCACTGGACGTCGTGCCGGGCACCGTTGACGCGCAACGAGAACGTGTCGGGCACGCGGCGCGACCTCCTGTGGCATGGTGCAATCGTTCGCGGTGAAGCGTAGTAATCGCTCTTGACGACTGTCAAACAGGTCATGTATGCAGCCGATGACGACTGCATTCGATTGCCAGAATCGAGGATCACGTGTCCGAACCGTTGCGAGTCGGCTACTTCTCGGCGTCGGCCGTCCTGGCGGCGGCCGATTTCGCCGCCCACGGCCTGTCCGTGTCGGCCGAGCCGGTCACCTCGTCCGCCGCCCAGTTCCGGTCGCTCACCGGCGGCGCGTACGACCTGGTGCTGACCAGCCCGGACAACGTCGCCGCGTACCGGTTCGGCAGCCACAACCCGCTGGGGGAGCGGCTGGACGTGCGGATCGTGCGGGCCGTGGACGGTGGGCTCGGGCTGGCGCTGCTGGCCAGGGCGGGCATCGGTGCGCCGGAACGGTTGCGCGGCCTGCGGGTCGGCGTTGACGTGCCGGAGTCCGGGTTCGCGTTCTGGCTCTACCACATCCTCGCCGCGCACGGGCTGCGGCGGGACGTGGACTACGAGGTGGTGGCGCTGGGCGCGACACCGCGCCGGGCGGTCGCGCTGGCCGAGGGCCGCTGCGACGCCACGCTGCTGTACGGCGGGCTGACCATCGCGGCCAGGGACGCGGGTTGCGTGGTGCTGGGCAGGCTGTCCGAGCACGTCCACCCGTACCTGGGGACCGTGCTCGCCGGATCGGCGCCCTGGCTGGACTCGCATACCTCCGTGGTGACGCGGTTCTGTGCCGCGTGGCGCTCGGCCGCCGAGCGGGTCCTCGGCCTGCCGGCCGACGACGGCCTGTTGAAGCGGACCTATGACGTGACGGGGGCCGCGGCCGAGGAGATGCGGCGGGTGCTGCACGACCCGAAGGAGGGCGTGATCGTCGACGGGGCCGTCAACGCGGCGGCACTGGACAACGTGCTGGCGCTGCGCCGCCGGCACGGCCGCCCGGAAGCGGTGGCCGACCTGGAGGCCGCGTTGTCCGCGGCCAACGGTGACGTGTCGCAGACCGGACTCGTGGACCCGCGCTACCCGTGACGCCCCCCGGCACTGTCCTCATCGGACGGTCGGCTGCGGAGTCCTCGTCGGCATGGGCGGATCCGGGGCGCGCCTGCGCGGGGGCGCGCCCCGGATCCTTGATCCGGCGTCAGGACTTGCCGGACACCAGCTTCTGGGCGTCGGCGTAGACGCTCAGGTCGACGATCTGGTTGTAGGTCGGCGCCTTGTCCGCCTTCACGTTCCCGGCCGCCACCTGCGCCCTGATCGTGTTGTTGATGTTCTTCTGCGGCAGCGCCGGGTCCGTCGCCGACCAGAAGTTCAGTGCCCGGTACTGGGCCATCGACTTGAGCAGCGACGCCTTCGTGTCACCGACCACTGTGGCCAGCT
>DATEPR010000677.1:0-3903 GCA_035273045.1 Pseudonocardiaceae bacterium
GTCGACCTCGCCGGCCCGGTAGCCGTCGAGGACCAGGCGGTGGACGTCGGCGAACACGTCGGGCCGGTCGGCCCGCAGCGCGGCCAGCGTGGTGATGTCGAAGAACCGCCGGTAGTTCAGCTCGGCGTTGCCCCGCTGCCAGTTCACCAGTTCGTAGTGCTGGCGGTCATGCACCTGCGTCGGCGTGCCACCGCCGGTGCCCGGCGCGATCGGGAACCGGTGCTCGTAGTAGGCCAGTTCGTCGCCGGCCACGGTCAGCTCGTCCAGCGAGTCCGAGCCGAGCACCGGCAGCAGCAGCCGGCCGCGGGACCAGTCGATGTCGAAGTACCCGGCGTACCGCGACGCCGGGCCGTGCCGCAGCACGTCCCACCACCACCGGTTGAGCGCCGGCACCGCCACCGACATGTGGTTGGGCACGATGTCCAGCACCAGGCCCATGCCCTCGGCCCGCAACCGCCCGGCCAGGGCGAGCAGGCCGGCGTCACCGCCGAGTTCCAGCCTGGCCCGGCTGTGGTCGACGACGTCGTAACCGTGCGCCGAGCCGGGCACCGCGTCCAGCACCGGCGAGCAGTACAGCGCGCCGGCCCCGAGTTCCCGCAGGTAGTCCACGATCGCCTCGGCGTCCGCGAAGGTGAATGACGGCCGCAGCTGCACCCGATAGGTGGACGACGGAGTCACTCCGCACCCTGCGCGACCCGCTGCAGGACCACCAGTGACCGCGCCGTCACCATGATCGTGCCACCGCCGGCCACCGTCTCCTTGCCCGGATCGGCGACCACCTCACCGGTCGCGGTGTCCATCACCACGGCCCACTCGGCGCCGTACCCGTTGCCCGGCAACGTGAACTCGATGTCCTCGTGGTGCGCGTTGAACGCCATCAGGAAGGAGTCGTCCAGCACGTCCATGCCGCGCTCGTCCAGGTCCGGGATGCCCTCGCCGTTGAGGAACACCACGATCGCCTTGCCGAAGCCGTCGTCCCAGTTCTGTTCCTTCATCTCCTCGCCGGACGGCGTGAACCAGGCGATGTCGCCGAGCTCGTCGCCGGTCCGGATCGGCTTGCCGGCGAAGAACCGGCGCCGCCGGAACACGGGGTGGTTCTTGCGGAACGCGGTCAGCGACGCCACGAAGTCGAACAGCTCGCGGTCGCGCCCCGACGGCGACCAGTCCACCCAGGACAGTTCGCTGTCCTGGCAGTAGGCGTTGTTGTTGCCCTGCTGGGTGCGGCCGAGTTCGTCGCCGTGCAGCAGCATCGGCACGCCCTGCGACAGCAGCAGGGTGGCCAGCATGTTCCTGCGCTGCCGGTGGCGCAGCGCCAGGATCGCCGGGTCGTCGGTCGGTCCCTCGACACCGCAGTTCCACGACCGGTTGTCGTCCGAGCCGTCCCGGCCGCCCTCGCCGTTGGCCTCGTTGTGCTTGCGGTTGTAGGACACCAGGTCGGTCAGGGTGAAGCCGTCGTGCGCGGTGACGAAGTTGATCGACGCGAACGGCCGGCGGCCGTCGTCCTGGTACAGGTCGGACGAACCGGTGATGCGGGACGCGAACTCGCCGAGGGTGGCCGGCTCGCCGCGCCAGAAGTCGCGGACCGTGTCCCGGTACTTGCCGTTCCACTCGGTCCACAACGGCGGGAAGTTGCCCACCTGGTAGCCACCGGGACCGACGTCCCACGGTTCCGCGATCAGCTTCACCTGGCTGACCACCGGATCCTGCTGCACCAGGTCGAAGAACGTGGACAGCCGGTCGACGTCGTAGAACTCGCGGGCCAGCGCGGCCGCCAGGTCGAACCGGAAGCCGTCCACGTGCATCTCGGTCACCCAGTAGCGCAGCGAGTCCATGATGAGCTGGAGCGTGTGCGGACTGCGCAGGTTCAGCGAGTTCCCGGTGCCGGTGTAGTCGGTGTAGTACTGCGGGGTGTCCTCGACCAGGCGGTAGTACGCCTCGTTGTCGATGCCCCGCATGGACAGCGTGGGGCCGTGGTGGTTGCCCTCGGCGGTGTGGTTGTAGACGACGTCGAGGATGACCTCGATGTCCGCCTCGTGCATGGCCCGCACCATGCCCTTGAACTCCTGCACCTGCGCGCCGGCACCGGACAGCGACGAGTACTCGTGGTGCGGCGCGAAGAACCCGATCGTGTTGTAACCCCAGTAGTTGCGCAGGCCCCGGAGGCTCAGGCCGTGGTCGGTGACGAACTGGTGCACCGGCATCAGCTCGATCGCGGTCACGCCCAGCCCGGTCAGGTGCCCGACGACCGCCGGGTGGGTCAGGCCGGCGTAGGTGCCGCGCTGCTGCTCCGGCACCTCGGGGTGGCGCATGGTCAGGCCCTTGACGTGCGCCTCGTAGATGACGGTCTCGTTGTACGGGATGCGCGGCGCGCGGTCGTTGCCCCAGTCGAAGAACGGGCTCACCACCACCGAGTAGGGCACGTGGCCGGCCGAGTCGGCGTCGTTGCGCTGGTCGGGTGCGGCGAACCGGTAGCCGAACAGGGACTCGTCCCAGTCCAGTCCCGGTTCGATCGCCTTGGCGTACGGGTCGATCAGCAGTTTCGCCGGGTTGCAGCGCAGGCCCTGGGCCGGGTCGAACGGGCCGTGCACGCGGAAGCCGTAGCGCTGCCCGGCGCCGACGCCGCGCAGGTAGCCGTGGTGCACGAAACCGTCCACCTCCGGCAGGGTCGCCCGGGTCTCGTGACCCCACTCGTCGAACAGGCACAGCTCCACCGACGTGGCCGCCTCCGAGAACACGGCGAAGTTGGTGCCGACGCCGTCGTACGTGGCGCCCAGCGGGTAGGGCCTTCCTGGCCAGAGCCGCACGTCCGCTCCCTCAGCAGCACCCGGCCGGGGCCGGGACAGACAAGTTACCCAAACTATCGGCGGCGGCGCTCACCGTGCACCGTGACCTGGGTCGCCCCCCATTGGGCGAGCGGCGCGCAGCGCCGCAACCACTCGCCGTACACGCTCGTCGGCGAAGAAGGCCTCCAGTGTGACAGGCAACGGGATGCGCCAGTTGGGGTACTCGTCCACGGTGCCCGGCAGGTTGGGCTGCCGGTGCTCGCCGATCACGTCGGCGGGCGAGGTGAGCAGCAGCCGGGCGGCGGCCGAGGCCAGCAGCGTGTGCAGGGCGACGACCGGGTCGTCGGTGGGCACGCCCTCGGCGCGCAGCAGGTCGAACAGGGCGGCCCGGTCGGCGGCCGCGGACCGTTCCTCGTCGGCCACCGGGCCGTCCAGCATGCCCAGTTCGGCCCGCACCCGGACGTGTTCACCGGTGAGCCAGCCGGTCACGGTCGGCAGGTCGTGGGTGGAGATGCTGGCCATCGCGTCCCGGTGCCACCCGGCGGGTCGCACGAACGGGTGACCGGGCGTGTCCCAGTCACGCTGGAACCACAGCACGGCCGAACTGAGCATCCCCCGTTCGTGCAGCGTGGTGGTCACCTCCGGCCGGACCGTGCCCAGGTCCTCGCCGACCACCACGGCGCCCGCCCGGTACGCCTCCAGCGCGAGGACGCCCAGCATGGCGTCGGCGTCGTAGTGCACGTAGGTGCCGCGGGCCGGCGGCTCGCCCGGCGGGATCCACCACAGCCGCCACAGCCCGGCGACGTGGTCGACGCGGACCCCGTGGGCGTGCCGGAAGATGCCGCGCAGCATGTCCCGCAACGGCGCGTAGCCGAGCTGGGCCAGCCGGTCCGGCCGCCACGGCGGCAGTCTCCAGTCCTGGCCGAGCTGGCTGAACGCGTCCGGCGGCGCGCCGACCGTCACGTTCGGCGCGAACACGTCGCGCAGCGTCCAGGTGTCCGCGCCGCCGGGCCGCACGCCGACCGGCAGGTCGTGGATGACGGCCACGCCCATCCCGGTGGCCTCCTGCCACACCGCGCGCAGTTGGGCCGCGCACAGGCTCTGCAACCAGGCGTGGAAC
>DATEPR010000678.1:0-4748 GCA_035273045.1 Pseudonocardiaceae bacterium
GCGCCCGGCCGCCGTCCGGCGGGCCGCCGATGAGCGCGCCACCGGTCGTCGAGCTGGGCCGGGGACTGCCCGGCTGGGTCATCCGCGCCGGGCTGCTGTTGCTGTGCGCCGGCGCGGTGTTCGCGGTCTACCGGGACGTTCCGGTGCCGGCGCTGGTCGTCGTGCTGGGGGTGCTCGCCGTGGTCGCCGCCGCGGTGCCGGCGTCGCCCGCGACCGCCGTGCTGATCGCGGCGATCGCGCTCGTGCTCATGTTCACCCCCGGCGATCCGCTGCGGCCCGCGGTACTGGTGGAGATCCCGTTGCTGCACCTGGTGCACGCCACCGCGGCGGTCGCGGCGCTGGCGCCGGTGCGCAGTGTCGTCCGGCCGACCGCGCTGATCCGGCCGGCACTGCGTTTTGTCGCGGTACAGGCGGGTGTGTTCGCGGTCGTCGGGATCACTGAGATTCTGCCCACAGGACAGAACACCACGATCGTGGAAGTTATCGGCCTGATCGGTGTCACGACACTCGTTCTGGTCACGATCAGGCTTCTGACCAGGGAAAAATAAAACGCGATTTCCCGGTGCTCCAGTGGCGCCGGTCACCCGACACGTCTTCGCAGGACGGTTCGATTCAGCGACCGCTGTCACACCGGCCCCGGGTGCCGTTCAAGTCCTCGGCGGATGGTGGGAGCATGGAGGCATGGCCGCTGGAATGGCACAACCGACCCGGATCCTCATCCTCGGTGGTGGGTACGTTGGGATGTACACCGCGCTGGGATTGCAGCGGAAGCTGGGTCTCAACGAGGCGTCCGTGACCGTTGTCGACCCACAGCCACACATGACCTACCAACCGTTCCTGCCCGAGGCGGCGGCCGGCTCCATCGACCCCCGCAGCGTCGTGGTGCCGCTGCGCACCACGCTGCGCCGCTGCCACGTGGTCACCGCGCGGGTGCAGCGGATCGAGCACGCCAAGCGCATGGTGACGGTCGAGGCGTTCGACGGCCACATCGAGGAGATCGGCTACGACGTGCTCGTCGTGGCCCTCGGTTCGGTGGCGCGGCTGCTGCCCATCCCCGGCCTGGCCGAACAGGGCATCTCGTTCAAGACCATCGGCGAGGCGATCTACCTCCGCAACCACGTACTGTCCAGAATGGACCTCGCGGCGAGCACGCTGGACCCACAGACCCGGCGCCGCCTGCTCACGTTCACCTTCGTGGGCGGCGGTTTCGCCGGCATCGAGTCACTGGCCGAGCTGGAGGACATGGCGCGCTACGCCACCCGCTACTACGAGAACATCGAGCCGGACGACATGCGCTGGGTGCTCGTCGAGGCGGCCGGCCGGGTGCTGCCCGAGGTGCGGGACAGCCTCGGCGTGTGGACGGTGGAGCAGTTGGAGCGGCGCGGCATCGAGGTCTTCCTGTCCACCACGGCGAAGTCGTTCGAGCACGGCCACGTCGTGCTGTCCGACGGCACCGAGTTCGACAGCGACACCATCGTGTGGAACGCCGGCGTGAAGGCCAACCCAGTGCTGGGCACCTCCGACCTGCCACTGGACCGGCGCGGCCGCGTCGTCTGCACGGCGGCCATGCGGGTGGAGGGCATGCCGGACGTGTGGGCGGCCGGCGACTGCGCGGCCGTGCCCGACCTGTCCCGCATCGCGGAGGACCCGGAGGCGACCTGCGCGCCCAACGCGCAGCACGCCGTGCGCCAGGCCCGGCACCTGGCCAAGAACATCGTGACGGCGATCCGCGGCGGCACGCCGAAGGACTACTACCACCGCAACGTGGGCTCGGTGGCCAGCCTGGGCGTCGGCCAGGGCGTCGCGGACACCTACAACGTCAAGGTCAAGGGCTACCCGGCGTGGCTGATGCACCGCGCCTACCACGTCAGCCGCATGCCCACCCTGAACCGCAAGGTCCGCATCCAGTTGGACTGGCTGGTCACCAGCCTGTTCCGCCGTGAGGTCGTGTCGCTGGGCCAGATCAACGACCCGAAGGCCGACTTCAACCGGGCCACGAGGACCTGACCGTGTTCCTCGGCACCGTCACCGGCCGGCACGCCCTCGGGCGCGTCGCCGGTGCGCTGCCGGATCAGTTAACCGCCGTGCACGTACCGCCACCTGTCGGCACGGCTTCCGTCTGACGCCGTAACGCTGTGCGTTCTTTCGCGATCACTTACGTAGTCGTGCCTTGACAGTACGTAACGTGAATCAGAGACTACTGCGCGTGCGTCGCCCGAAAGGGTGACAGCGACCGCAGGAGCCCGCGTCGAACGCGAAGGACGAAGAACTGACCAGCGACGGTCCGGTCCAGGTGGCTGTCCGCGCCGACCCGTCGGCACGGACGGTGATCGCGCGGCCCACTGACCGGATGACCCCCCTTCTTCTGCAAGGTCAGGGGTACGCCATTCGAGCGCCGGCCACTACAGCGGCCCCGGCGCCGGCCGGCCACGACCCGGCCGATGACGGGGACGGCGAGCCCCGGCCGTGCGTGCTCGTGCTGGCCCGGTCCACCGACGTGGAGATGACCGAACTGTCCGCCGCGCTGGCCGTGCGGGGCGTGCGCGTGGCCAGGATCGACGCCGACCGCTGCCTCGACCTCTCGCTGACCGTCTACCCGGACGCGCCGCTGGTCGAGTTGGACAACGCGATGCTGCGGCCGGTGCTGGTGTGGCGCCGGCATTTCGAGCCCGCCGCGCTGCCCGTCGACCCCGGCACGCTGTACGGCGCGTACGTCGTCGACCAGTGGCGTTCGGTCGCCGACTGGATCACCGCCCGCACCGACTGGTCGTGCGTGAACGCCGGCCGGCCCGTCGACCGGCTCACCCAGCTCGCCGCCGCGGCCCGCTTCGGCCTCGCCGTGCCCAGGACCGTGGTCACCACCCAGCCAGCCCGGCACCGGCCCGGCGGTGGCACGTGCGTGGTGAAGACCACCGGTCAGGACGTGGTCGAACCCCTGTCCGGCCACCGGCACGGCCTCGGCCCGCGGCCGGTGGACCCTCGGCTGGGCGGCGGCCGGCCGGAGCCGGCTCCGGTGATCGTGCAGCAGTACCTGCCGTCCGACCACGAATTGCGCGTCTTCGTGGTGGGGGAGCGGGTCATCGGGTACCGGGTGGACCGGGGCGATCCCGGCGCGTTGTGGCTCGACCCGGCCGCGGCGCGGGTGCGTCCGGTGCCGGTCGAGCCGGCACTCGGCGGCACGCTGCGCGCCCTGGCCCGACACTGGCGGCTGGACATCGCCGCGTTCGACTTGCTCGTCCGGGACGGCACCCCGGCGTTCCTCGCCGCCGGCGCGCACTGCGACTGGCGGTGGTGTGAGCACCTGTCCGGTGAGCCGGCCGTGTCCGCCGCCGTCGCCAACTGGGTGACCGCCCGGTTCGAGGAGTTACACGGTGCGGCCACCCGAACCGGTGCGGCGCGCGGCTGACCGGACGCAACCGATTGCGCCGTGCGCTGTCCGGCTACTGCGCCGCCCGGATGACTTCAGCCATAGTTACCCACGAACGGGTGATAAACCCATAAGCTGCGCCTGCCCCCGTAGCCCAACAGGCAGAGGCATTCCCCTTAAAAGGGAAGTAGTGCCGGTTCAAATCCGGTCGGGGGCACTCTGGGTAACGGCGGCGAGGAATGGCCGGAACAATCCGGCCAGCGACGAATTGCGCCACCATCTGTCACGGACCGTTACGGATCGCATACACCGATGATTCGTCCGGTTTCACCCGAATGAACGTGAACGATTCCCATGTTGTGTTGTTAACAAGTTACGTCCGCGTGTCATCCTGAGGTCGTGGCGGTCGTCGGGGACCGCGGCGGCTGAGAGGGGGCACCATGACCGAGGCGGTGGTTCACCAACGCACAGTGGTCAGTGTCCGGGCGAGACTCACGTTCGTGGCGGCCAGGCTGGTGGTCCGACCGCTGCTCACGTACTGGCCCCTGACCAGTTGGGGCATGTTCCCGCTCACCCTGCTGGACACGGCGGCCGGGCTGCTGCCCGCACCCAGGGGAGTGCGCTACGAGAAGGTCACGCTCGACGGGTTCACCGGCGAGTGGATGCGGCCGAAGAAGCTGCCGGAGAGTGACGACGGCGTGCTGCTGTACTTCCACGGCGGTGCGTTCGTCACATGCGGTGTCGCCACCCACCGGCACGCCGTGGCGAGAATGGCCGAGGCGTGTGACATGCCCGCGCTGTCGGTGGCGTACCGGCAGCTCCCCGCCGTCCCGCTGGCCGGATCGGTCGCCGACTGCCTCGCCGCGTACCGGCACCTGCTGGCCCAGGGCTACGGTCCCGACCGCATCGTCCTGGCCGGCGACTCGGCGGGCGGCTGCCTCGCGTTCGCCACGGCACTGGGCGCGATGGCCGACGGCCTGCCCCGCCCGGCCGCGATCGTCGCGGTGTCGCCGTGGCTGGACTTCGACGCGGCAGCGAAACTGGCCCACCCCAACGCCGGCCGCGACGCCTACGCCCCGGTCCGCCGCCTGCCCGCCCTGGCCACCCTGCTCGGCGCCGAGCCCGCCTCGTCACCGGTGAACGCGGAACTGGCCGGCCTGCCGCCGGTGCTGCTGATCACCGCGGAGAGCGAGATGTTGCGCTGCGACGCCGAGTTGATGGCGCAACGCCTGGCCGCCGCCGACGTCCAGACCACCCTGCAGATCTGGTCCGGCCAGATCCACGCGTTCCCGGTCCTGGGTGACCTGCTCCCGGAGAGCACAGCCGCCATCGGCGAAATCGGCGCCTTCGTCCGCAGCCTGCTCCCCCACGCCGACACGAC
>DATEPR010000679.1:0-2283 GCA_035273045.1 Pseudonocardiaceae bacterium
GATCCGGATGATCGCGTTCATGCAGTACCTGAAACTGCTGTACTTCGGCGGCGTCGACCCGGCCCGCATCGCCGCCCGCTACGCGGCCGGCCCCGGCCTGCTCTCGCGGGCCGGGAAGGAATCGGGACATCGGCGGGTTCCCGATCCGTGACCGACGACCCTGCCTCTGCCGCGTCGCTCGTGGCCCGGCTGGATCGGCTCGCCTGGAGCCGGTCACACACCACCATCGTGCTCGCCCTCGGTGCCGGCTGGCTGTTCGACTCGCTGGAAGTCCAACTGTTCTCCAACGCCGTCGGGCCACTGGGCAGCTACTTCCACGCCTCGGTTCTCCAGCAGGACGCGATCCTGGCGGTGTGGCTGGCCGGGATCCTGCTCGGCGCCCTGACCGGCGGGTGGCTGACCGACCGGTTCGGCCGCAGGCGCATGTTCGTCGCCACCCTGCTGTGGTACGCCGGATTCACCGTGCTCACCGGCCTGGCCGCGGGACTGTGGTTCGTCTACGTCGCCCGGTTCGTCGCCGCGCTCGGCGTCGGGGCCGAGTACGCGATCGTCAACGCCGCCATCGCCGAACTCGTGCCCGCCCGGGTCCGCGGCCGCGCGAACGCGGTGGTGATGAACTTCTGGCCGGCCGGCGCGGTAGCCGCCGGCCTGGTCGCCTACCTGGTGCTGGACACCCTCGACCTGGCCGCTGCGGTCTCGTGGCGGTATCTGTTCGTGTCCGGCGGCGTGGTGGCACTGGTCGTGCTGTACTTCCGCCGTCGGATCCCCGAATCTCCACGATGGCTGCTCGCCCGGGGCGGGCACGCCGAGGCCGAGCGGATCGTCACCGAGTTGGAGACGGCCGCCGGAGCCGCCGCCACAACCACCCCGCCTATAGCCACCGCCCCGATACCACTCGCTCCCGCCGCGCAGAGCGCGTTGGGTGAACTGGTGCACCACTACCGGGGCCGGCTGGCGTTGGGCATGCTGCTGGATCTGGCCGAGGCGTTCGGCTACTACGGCATCTTCGCGCTGCTGTCGGTGGTCGTACTCCCCCGGGTGCACATCGCCGGCGGTCAGGTGCCGCTGTTCTACGTCGTCGGCAACCTCGGCGCGCTGGCTGGTGGCCTGGCGATGACGTTGTTCGTCGACCGGCTGGGCCGGCGCACCACGGTCACCACCTGCTACACGCTGGCCGCCGCCGGGGTCGGACTCCTGGCGTGGGCGACCGCGTCCGGCAGCGCGGCCGCGGTGACGGTGGCGTTCGTCGTGGCCAACGGGTTCGGCACCGCGGCCTGGACATCGGCGTATCCGACGTTCACCGAGTTGTTCCCCACCCACCTGCGCGGCGCCGGGGTCGGCGCCTCGGTCGCGGTGGGCCGGGTCGGTGCGATCGTCGGCACCCTCGTGCTGCCCGGCCTGGCCACCCGGCTCGGCCCGACTGCTTCCTACCTGCTGGTCGTCGGGTGCTGGCTGGTCGGCGTCGCCGCCATCACCGGCTACCGCATGGCAGGCGGTGTCGAGTCCACCGGCCGGTCGTTGGAGACACTGGCGGTGTCGCCGGCGGGGGTGGAGGCGTGATGCGGATCGGCGTGTGCGGTGGACCGTATGCCAATCCCTACGCGTTGCGGGCGTTCGTGGCCGACGCGCGCGCCCGCGGCTGTGAGCGGCTGTTCTGCCTGGGCGACCTGGGCGGCTTCGGTGCGGAGATGGATCCGCTGTGGCCGCTGCTGGTGGACAACGACGTCGAGTGTGTCGCCGGCAACTACGATGTCGCCGTGCACCGCGCCGACCCGGACTGCGGGTGCGGTTACCGCGACCCACGGGACAACGAGTTCGCCCAACTGATCTACGACCACACCCTGGCCACCACCAGCCGCGAGTTCGCCGACTGGATGGGCACACTGCCCACCGAACACCGGGAGACCATCGACGGCGTGGACGTGCACATGGTGCACGGTTCCCCGATGGCGCTCAACGACTTCTGGTGGGAATCGCGGTCCGGCGCCGAACACGCCGAGCGGGTCGCGGCCAGCGGCGCGGACGTGGTGCTGTGCACGCACAGCGGCCTGCCCTGGCAGCGGCGCATCGGGGCCACGCTCGCGGTCAACGTCGGAGTCATCGGCAAACCCGCCAACGACGGCAGCCGGGACGTCTGGTACGCCATCCTCGACATCCACGACGGGCTCGCCACGGCCGAGTTGGTGCGGCTGGCCTACGACTGGCGCGCCCAGGCCGCGTCCATGCGGGCTGCCGGACTGCCCGAACCGTTCGTGGAAACCATCGAGACCGGCTGGTGGACCA
>DATEPR010000680.1:0-4402 GCA_035273045.1 Pseudonocardiaceae bacterium
CCCAGCGGCTGGCGCAACCTGCCGTCCCAACCGCAGCGGGTCAGCTACCTGGCCGGTGACGAGCAGGTCGACGTCGAGTACCGGCTCACCGCCGACGGGCTCATCAGCCCGCTGGACGTGACGCTGGTGACGCAGGCACCGGACGCCGTGGTGCTGGAGATGGCCGGGTTGCGCCACCGGTTCGCCGTCGCGGTGTACCCGGGCCGGGTCGAGGTGGACTCCGCGCTCGGCTCGGTGGCCCTGGTTCCGGTGCCCCGGTTCGCCGACCCGGCCGACCGCGTGGTCGAGGGCGCCACGGTCGCGCCGATGCCCGGCATGGTGGCGGCGCTCGCCGTGCGGGTCGGCGACCGGGTGGCCGCCGGCGCGGAACTGCTGGTGCTGGAGGCGATGAAGATGCGCCACCGGGTGGTGGCCGCGACCGGCGGCGTGGTGGCCGAACTGCACGTGTCGGAAGGACAACAGGTGGACGCGGGCGCCGTGCTCGCCGTGATCGAGGAGGAGCAGCCGTGACCACAGCGTTCAGCGAGTCCGAGGAACGGCAGGCGTTGCGGGCGGCCGTGCGCGACCTGGCCGGCCGGTTCGGTCGCGACTACTTCGTGGCCAAGGCGCGCAGCGGCCAGAAGACGTCCGAACTGTGGGCCGAGGCCGGAAAACTGGGCTATCTCGGCGTGAACGTCGCCGAGGAGTACGGCGGCGGTGGCGGCGGCATCGGCGACCTGGCCGCGGTGTGCGAGGAGTTCGCCGCCGCCGGCATGCCGCTGCTGATGATGGTGGTGTCGCCGGCGATCTGCGCCACCGTGATCGGCCGGTTCGGCACCGACGAGCAGAAGCGCCGCTGGCTGCCCGGTTTCGCCGACGGGACCACGAAGATGGCGTTCTCCATCACCGAACCGGACGCCGGCTCCAACTCACACCTGCTGGCCACGTCGATCCGGCGCGACGGTGACGACTGGCTCCTGTCCGGCGGCAAGTACTACATCTCCGGTGTCGACGAGTCCGATGCCGTGCTGGTCGTCGCACGGCACATGGACGCCTCCGGCCAGCGGCTGCTGCCGTCGCTGATGATCGTGCCGACCGACGCGCCCGGCTTCACGTACCGGCCGATCGAGATGGACATCATCTCCCCGGAACGGCAGTTCACCCTGTTCTTCGACGACGTGCGACTGCCGTCCGACGCGCTGGTCGGGTCGACGGACGCCGGTCTGGCACAGTTGTTCGCCGGCCTCAACCCGGAACGGATCATGGCGGCGTCGCTGTCCACCGGCATGGCCAGGTTCGCCCTGGACAAGGCCGCCGACTACGTGCGCACCCGCCAGGTGTGGGGCGCGCCCATCGGTTCCCACCAGGGCATCGCGCACCCGCTGGCCGAGTGCGCGATCCGGTTGGAGATGGCCCGCCTGATGACCCAGAAGGCCGCCGCCCTGTACGACGCCGGGCTGGACCGCGAGGCGGGCGAGTCGGCCAACATGGCCAAACTGGCCGCCGCCGACGTGGCCGTCGCCTCGGTCGACCAGGCCATCCAGTGCCACGGCGGCAACGGCCTGTCCGCCGAGTACGGCCTGGCCGCGATGCTGGGCGCCGCCCGCGCCGGCCGCATCGCCCCGGTCAGCCGCGAGATGATTCTCAACTACGTGGCCCAGCACACCCTCAAACTGCCCAAGTCCTACTGACCGCCTACTGCCGGCGCAGCCGTGCGCGACTCTCGGTGGCCACCTCGATCAACCGGTCGATGGCGAGGCCGGAGAAGCAGACCTCGATGCTGTGTGAGCCGTCGCCGAAGATCAGCGTGACCATGTCGTCGCTGTTCGTCGCCTTGATCTCGGTATCGTCGCCCATCGACGCCCAGGCGCCCATGTGCAGGCTGGATAGGTGCATGTGAGCACCATATAAGTGGAGCGCTCCGTTGTAAGTCATCCTATCGGGTGGTTGCGTGCCGGATTGAGGCAACGGGCAGACTGTGACCATGAGCGAGCGGGGAAGAACCATCCGGCGGCGCAGGCTGGCGAGGGAACTGCGACAGTGGCGGGACAGGGCCGGCCTGACCGCCGACGAGGCAGCGGCGGCGCTGATCTGCGGCGCCGGCACGATCTCCCGGATGGAGAACGGCCACAGCGGTGACCCGTACCGCGTCAAGGGCCTGTTCGAGCTGTACGGCGCGCCACCCGAGTTCGTCGCCGACATGATCCAGATCGCCAAGGAGAGCAGGCGCCGCCAGTCCACGGTCCGCAAGCCCTACCACGACTTCGTGCCCAAACGCCTCGCCGAGTACTACGAACTGGAGGACGAAGCCGAGTCGTTGTCCCTGCTGGAAGGCGAGTTCGTGCCCGGCCTGATCGAGACGGCCGACTACGCCCGAGCGCTCATCTCCGCCGGCGAGCCGGCCGAGGACGTGGACCGGCTGGTGGACATCCGGATGGAGCGCCGGCACCGGCTGAGCGGACCGGATGCGTTGCGGCTCAGGGTGTTGCTCGGTGAGGCCGCGCTGTACACGCAGGTCGGCGGGCCGAAGGTGTTGCGGGGCCAGCTCAAGCACCTGATGCGTCTGGCCTGCGACTCGCCGAACGTCGAAATCCGCGTGCTGCCGTTCAGCGCGGGCAGCCGGCCGGCGTTGGGCCGGAACTTCACGATCATGAGCTTCCCGGACAAGGACGACCCGGACGTGATCTTCGCCGAGAGCGTGTCGTACTTCGTGCTTGAGGACGAAATCGACGAAGTCGCCAAGTTCCGGGTTGCCTACAATCGGTTGTGGCAGATCGCTTTGAACGAATCGCGTTCCGTGCAACTGATCGACAAGGCAGCCTCGGAGGTCACATGACGACCGGCAGCGCCGCCACGGTGGTGTGGCGGACCAGCAGCTACAGCCAGAGCAACGGTGCCTGTGTCGAACTGGGTTGGCGGACCAGCAGCTACACCCAGAGCAACGGCGCCTGCGTCGAACTGGCCCGCACGCTCGACCGGGTGCGCGACACCAAACACCGCACCGGTCCGGTCCTGCACGGCGACGTCGCCGCCCTGATCGCCGCCGTCAAGGCCGACCGCATCCATCGTTGAGCGCTCAGAACGCGCTGATCACCACCGCCCGTTCCCGCCGGGACAGGGAACGCAGGACCGGCACCGTGCCGTGCTGCCGGGCGGCGATCCGGACCAGCGTGGTGAGCACCAGGTCGGCGGCCGGCGCCGGCAGCTCCGGTGTCGGCAGGTCGAGGCTGACCGCGAGGTCGTCCATGTGCACGGCCAACTCCACCAACCTGGTGACCAGCCACTGCTCGTAGGGCAGCACCCGGCCGCGGAAGCAGACCAGCCGGTCCGGCGGCAGCGTGGGCAGGGTGGTGCGCAGCTTGTCCAGCGTCGCGTCGATCCGGCCGACCAGGTCGGCGTGGCCGCCGCCGGCCACCTCCTCGCTCATGTCCCGGATGCGCTGCTGGATCGGGTCGTCCAGGGGCTGGCCCGGTTCGGTGAAGGCGAAGTACGTCGCGGCGTCCACCGGCGCCACGCCATCGGGCAGCGGCGTGTCCAACACGTCCAGCGCCCGGAACAGCGCCAGGGCCAGGTGGCCGGCCAGGCCGCTGATCCGGAACTCCGGCAGCGCGCTGGGCTCGGTCCAGTGGTGGGCGACGGCCGGTTCCCGTAGCAGTGCCGCCGCCTGTCGCGCGCCGGCCAGATATGCGTCCACGATCACGCTCCGAGGTTAATGCAGTGGCGGCGCCACCAGGGGCATTCGTTAGCCTGACCAGAACATCCGCCACACCAGGAAAGGGCACTCCCCGTGATGCGCACGCACGAGGCCGGAACACTGCGGGCCTCCAACGCCGGTCAGACCGTCACCCTCGCCGGGTGGGTGGCGCGCCGGCGCGATCACGGCGGTGTCATCTTCATCGACCTGCGCGACGCGAGCGGCACCGCCCAGGTGGTGTTTCGTGAGGGCGAGATGGCGGAGCGGGCGCACCGGCTGCGGGCCGAGTTCTGCGTCCGCGTGACCGGCGAGGTGGTGATCCGGCCGGAGGGCAACGAGAACCCGGACATCCCGACCGGTGCGGTAGAGATCACCGTCACCGAACTGGACGTGCTCAGCGAGGCCGCGCCGCTGCCGTTCCCACTGGAGGACCACATCGAGGTCGGCGAGGAGGCGCGGCTGCGCTACCGCTACCTCGACCTGCGCCGCACCGGACCGGCGGCCGCCCTGCGGCTGCGCAGCGAGGCGAACCGCATCGCCAGGGAGATCCTGCACGCGGAGCGGTTCGTGGAGATCGAGACGCCGACGATGACCCGGTCGACGCCGGAGGGCGCGCGGGACTTCCTGGTGCCGGCCCGGTTGCGGCCGGGCAACTGGTACGCGCTGCCGCAGTCGCCGCAGCTGTTCAAGCAGTTGCTGATGGTCGCCGGGATGGAGCGGTACTACCAG
>DATEPR010000681.1:0-3616 GCA_035273045.1 Pseudonocardiaceae bacterium
GGCCGCCTGCGGGAGGCGCGCCGGGCCGGCGGTTCGATCCGCAGCAGCGCGAGCAGTTCCCGCAGGTGCTCCCGCTACTCGGCGGACAGTTCGCTGATGTTCCTGTGCCGCAACACTTCCACGTCACTGGGCGCCAGCGTCGGAATGGCCGTGCGCTCGCCGTCGGCCGTGGTCGAGTCGGCCGCCGCCGGCAGCACGCTCGCGGTCATCGGGGTGCGGGTAGGTCCGTCGTCGGCCGGTGCTGCCGGTGTGGGTGGCCGCCAGTTCGGCGAGAACCACGCGGCGAACGCCTCGTCGTAGGCCGGCAGGTCGTCCGGCTGCGCGCACAGCGTGACCCGGCCGGCCCAGTACAGGCTGGCCGGGTCCGCCAGGTCCAGGCGGCCGACGGCGTCCAGGTAGGCGGCCGTGCGGTGGGTGTCGCAGGGCAGCCCGGCGCGCCGCAGCGCGTGCGTGAATCCGACCAGCCCGGGCAGTGGCTCGGCCGGCGTGGTGCCGGTGCCCATGCCGCCATTGTCCCTCCGGTGCGGGTCACGCCGCCGATGACGGGACGATCCTGCGGCGGTACCACCAGATCCCGGCCACGCCGGCCGCCACGACGGCGAGCCCGACCACCTGGTGCACGGCGACATAGCTGTTGACGGACAGGCTCAGCGCCAGGGCCGTCAGCGTGGCGGCGTGGGTGATCAGAGTCACACCGAACAGGACGGTGATGACGGTCGCGGCGTGCCGGCTCATCGTCGCCGACCGCCCGAACAACCGCAGCAGCGGCACGATCAACGGCCGGCGCACCAGCGCGGAACCCAGGCAGGCCAGGCCGATCAGCCCGGTCGGCGCGGCGTCGCGCAGTTCCAGGCCCAAAGCGCTGCCACCGGTCAGCCACACCACCAGCAGCCCGGCGCCGTAGAGCGCGACACCGACGACGCCGATCGGGTCGACCACCCTGGCCACGGCCAGCCGGCCCAGCGTCCACAGCAGCGGCACGGCGGCGCCGATCGCCAGCGACAGCGTGTCATTGTCCACTTCGGACCTAATCAATTCGAACACGACGATCGGCGCCACGATGTTGACCAGTACGGTAGGCCCGATTCGCCGGTACAGCGCGGAAATCGTGGGCATGCCCATCGCGTCCCCTCGTCCGGCGGGCCGCCCGGATGGCGGCCACACCGCAACGATGCCGAGACGGGACGCCGGAATCGCCGGCCCGGAGGTGGACCCGAGGTCGATCTTCCCGGTCCAACCACGGGTGGACCGGCGGCTCAACCCGCGAGCAGCGCGTCCAGCCCGGCGGCCACCACCCGCTCGGTGTCCTCGCGGTACTTCAGCACCGCGCCCAGCGTCGCCGCGGCCGACTGCGCGTCCAGTTCCGTCGTTCCCAACGCCAGCAGCGCCGCACCCCAGTCCAGTGCCTCGGCCACGCCGGGCGGCTTGAGCAACTCCAACTGGCGCAGCCGGCGCACCGCACCCGCCACCTGCCCGGCCAGGCGGTCGCCGATGCCCGGCAGCCGGCGGCTGAGAATCGTCACCTCACGGGCCAGGTCGGGATGCTCCAGCCAGTGGTACAGGCAGCGGCGCTTCAGCGCGTCGTGCACCTCGCGGGTCCGGTTGGACGTCAACACCACCACCGGCGGCACGGTGGCGCGTACCTCGCCCAGTTCCGGGATGGTGACCGCGTTCTCGCTCAACACTTCCAGCAGGAACGCCTCGAACTCGTCGTCCGCCCGGTCCACCTCGTCCACCAGCAGCACGCACGGCGACTCGCGCAGCGCCCGCAACAGCGGCCGGGCCAGCAGGAACCGCTCGGTGTACAGGGACGCCTCCACGGTGTCCGCGTCCAGGCTGCCGGCGGCCAGCGCCTCCAGCGTGCGCAGGTGCAGCAACTGGCGCGGGAAATCCCAGTCGTACAGGGCCTGGGCGGCGTCGATGCCCTCGTGGCACTGGAGGCGGATCAGGCGCAGGCCCAGCGCCTCGGCGACGGCCAGCGCCAGCGCCGTCTTGCCGGTGCCCGGCTCGCCCTCGCAGAACAGCGGGCGGCGCATCGTGATCGCCAGGTACGCCGCCGTGGCGAGCCCCTGGTCGGCGAGATACCCGACGCGGTCCAAACGGGTTGCCAGGTCGCCGGGGCTGGTCACCGGGTTGTCGACCCTGGTCGCGGGTTGCGCCATGGGGTTCAGTCTAGGTCGGGGTGATGTCGGGGTCGGGATTCCGGGCGCGGTCAGGGTCCCGCCCTGATGTCGCGGGAGCCGCGCCGGGCGACCGTGGAGGCATGACCTACATGTCCCAGAACGACCAGCCCGTCCGCGTCTTCCGCCGCAGCACCGACGACCGCGTGCTCGCCGGGGTGTGCGGTGGCGCGGCCAAACTGCTCAACGTCGACGTGTCGCTGCTGCGGGTGCTGCTCGTCGTGGCGACGATCTTCGGCTTCGGCCTCGGCGCCGTGGTGTACCTGGTGTGCTGGATGGTGGTGCCCCAGGAAGGACACTGAGGGTGGCTGACCGTCAGGCGCTGCGGCTGGGGGTGAGCAGGCCGTGCAGCCGGGCCGGCATCCGCTTCTCCAGCCCGAACGGCTCCAGATGGGCCTGGAACACGTCGGTGAACGCCTGCTCGACGGTCGCCGTGTCCCAGTTGTCGTTGGTCAGGATCGGCTGCTTCAGGTAGGGCTGGCCCACGATGTGCAGTTCCCGGCCGTCGCACCGGACCAGTTGGCCGGTGATCCCGGCGGACCGGTCGGACAGCAGGAACAGCACCAGCGGGGCCACCCTGCCGGGGGTCCGCTCGGGCGGCGAGTTGCGCAGGCTCCGCTCCGACTCCCACACCATCCTGGTGTGCGCGACCGGGCAGACGGCGTTGACCCGGATGCCGATGTCGTCGGTGTCCAGCGCCCACGAGTAGGTCAGTGACGCGACGGCGCCCTTGCTGGCCGCGTAGGCCGCCAGCCTGCGCTGGCCGAGCAGGGCGCCCGAGGCGATGTTGACGATCGACCCCGCCGTGCCGGCCGCGCGCATCGCCACGATCGCGGCCTGACCACAGTGGAACACGCCGAAGACGTTGGTCTCGAACAGTTCGCGCATCCGCTCCGGGCTGTCGTCCCACGGCAGCGCCTCGTAGTTGACGCCGGCGTTGTTCACCAGGCCGTCGATGCCGCCGTAGGTGTCGACGCAGTAGTCGATGACCGCCTGCGCCTCCGCGGGCCGGCTCACGTCGTGGCCGCTGGCCACGGCCTCCCCGCCGTAGGACCGGATGTGGTCCGCCGTCCGTTCGGCGAAGTCGGCGTCGACGTCGTTGACCACCAGTCGCGCCCCGGCGTGCGCCGCGTGGATCGCGTACGCCTCGCCGAGACCCCGGCCCGCGCCCGTGACGACGACGGCCTTGCCATCCAGGATCCCCATGGCCACAGAATCCGACAGCCACCCACGCCATGGGAGTGCATCTCGCCGAAAGGCCACGGGACTGCGCCGAACGGGCGGCCCTGATCGGTCGGGCTGTTGTGCCCGGCAGGTCACCCGGTACCGGTGCGACCGGTTGGTGTCACCCCGCCGAACAGCCGGTGCCCGCCGGGTGGTCACGCAGGGGCGTCCGATGCCGCACGATCGGTACCCACAACTCCATCCACAGGCGT
>DATEPR010000682.1:0-2765 GCA_035273045.1 Pseudonocardiaceae bacterium
CCGCCCGGACACCGCCCTCGGTGGGTCGGCGTTCAACGCGATCCACGCGATGGCGAAGACCCAGGCGGGCCTCCGGCTGGGCTACGTCGGCGTCGCCGGACGAGTGCCAGTGATCGGCATGTCCACCATTCAGACGTTCCAGAAGCTCGGTGTCGACCACCGGTTCGTCCGGCCGGACGAGGAACACCTGTGCGGAATCTGCTTCTCCTACGCCGAGGACGGTGACCGCACGCTGCTCACCCATGCCGGCGCGAACGAGTACATGGCGGACTACCTGGACCAGGAGTTCGACGAGATCGTGCGCTACCTGTGCGACGCCAGGGTGTTGCATGTGACGTCGTTCCTGGACGACCGGACGGCTGGCCGGTTGCTGGCCGTGCTCACCGAGGTCAAGCGGCGTAGCCGGGAGACGCTGATCTGCTTCGATCCCGGCCATGTGTGGAGTGCCGGCCGGACACCCGAGGTGGCCGAACTCGTCCGGCTCAGCGACTACCTGCTGGTGAACTACCGGGAGTTCCGCGAACTCGCCGGATGCGCCGCCGATCAGCCGGACGAGGTCGCGGCCGCCTGCCTGCTGGACGAGTTCCGCGGCGACCGAGGCGTCGTCATCGTCAAACGGTCCACCGGCATCTGGGCATACCGCCGCGAGGGCGGCGCCATGGTGGACAACTTCTACCCGCAGGTGCCGCTGCCCACCGAGGACATCGAGGACGCCACTGGTGCCGGTGACGTGTTCGCCGCCGGGTTGCTCATCGTGCTGACCTCCGACCGGTTGCAGATCGAACTGGGCTCGTTGCTGGGGATGCGCCTGGCCAGGCACAAGCTGCGCTACGTGGGCAGCGCCGGTCACGCCCAGTTCGCCGACGTGACCAGGGAGTTCATCAGCCGGCTGGACACCGAACGGCGGACCGGCGAACTACCCAGGGGCGTGTTCATCGCGCACGGCGCCAACCCGGAATGGCTGGCCGTGCAGCGGTTCATCGAGGACCGGTTCCAACTGCCGGTCTACTCGTTCGAGAGCCGGTCATGGGGCGGACGGCAGGTCACCGAGGCACTCGCCGACTACCTGGAACGGTGTAGCTTCGCCATCTGCGTGCTCACCGCGGAGGACTTCACCGGTGATGGCAGGCGCCTGGCCAGGCAGAACGTAGTGCACGAGGTGGGCCTGTTCCAGGGCAGGCACGGGTTCGACCGGGTGCTGGTGCTGGCCGAGGAGGGCTGCGACTTCGTGCCACAGGCGGCACAGCCGTACACGATCTGGTTTCCGCACAACGGCATCGAACGGACCTACTACCGGCTCGCCGAGATGATCCGCACGCAGGGATTCGAGCCGGCCGACGAGAAGTAGCCGCGCTCAGGTGAGGATGCGGACGGCATTGTCCGGCCACACGACGCGCACCGGAAGGTGGCGAGCGCGTGCCTCGGCGACCACTTCGCCGGATTCGCCGGTCCGGCCGGTCCGGGTGCCGTCCCAGACGGCGAACAGCACGTCGCTGCGGCGCAGCAGTTCCAGGCTGGCCGCCAGGTAGGCGGACCGGCCGGACTCGGCGAACGGCATGTAGGTGACGGACGTGGCCCTGGCCAGCAGGTCGTCGAACTCGGGCCGTTGCCCGGGCCGCAGGGCCGAGTCGCGGTAGTCGGTGGCCGGGAGGACCACCTCGAACGTGCCGCCCTCGGCGAGGACCGCACGGGCGAACAACTGGTCGGTGCCGGGTGCCAGGCAGGTGATGCCGTGCAGTTCGGGTGTCCGATGATGGCGCAGTTCGCGTCTGAGCGCGTCCGACACGGCCGTGGTGGTGGCGCTGGACAGGCCGGTGTGGCCCGTGATCCCGATTCTCGGCATGCCGGCCTCCCTCACAGCTGGACGATGCGGAAACCGGCGTCGGCGACGATGTCGGTGAGTTCCCGCATGGCGTCCCTGTTCTTGTCTCTGGCTACAGTGGACAGTCGTTCCCAGGCGACGATGTCCGGGTGCTGCCGCTGCTCGTCGGCCCGCTGTTCGGCGAACCGCCAGCCGGCCTCGGTCCGCTCGGCCAGCCACCGCTCGTGTTCCATCTCGGCCAGCAGCTCGACGGTGTGCTCGGCCAACTGGTGGTCGTCGCCGGGTCCGCCGCGGGGCGCCAGCGTGCAGCCGATCGCGCGCAGCTTGCGGCCGATGTCCTCGGCCTGCGTGCGGCAGCTGTCGCGCTGCGTCACCGGCAACCGGCCCCAGTCCACCATGGACGGATTGTTCTCCACCGACTCGCCTCGGCGCAGGCGTGCCATCCGGTACCGGTCGTGCACCACCCTGGCCAGCCGTTCGGTCACGTCCTCGCGGATCAGCCCAGGATCGCAGGCCGCCTCGACCACGCCGAACAGCCGCAGCACGCCGGCCATCTGGTCCAGCAGCGGGTCACCCGCCGACCCGTCGAACGCGTCCCGCAGCGACGACAGCCGCTCCAGTCGCACGACCAGCGAGCCGGGACCACCGTGCCACAGCCGGTCCACGGTGAGCGCGGTGCGCAGGCTGGCCTCCTCGTCGTCCAGGCACACGACGACCATGGTCGGCGCCCGGTCGCCGGCCGAGCCGGCCAGCAGGCCGGCCAGTCCCTCATCGTGCGGCCGCAGCCGGCACACGTCGGCGACGAACGGGTAGCGCTGGGTGATGTCGGCCAGCGCTTCGGTGGCATTCTCGTCGACCAGGGTGACCGACGGCACCTCGGGGCCGGGCCGGCTGGCCCGCCACCGCCGCGCCTGTTCCACCACCACGGCCCGGCCGAACGAGC
>DATEPR010000683.1:0-3001 GCA_035273045.1 Pseudonocardiaceae bacterium
CGACCAGGCCGGGCACCAGACCGGCGACGTACCAGGGGTAGCGCCGCCACGGCGACCGCCTGCCGAACAGGTTCAACGTCGCACCGGCGGCGGCCGTGCCGATGGCGACCACCACCCCGGAACCCCTCGCGCCCATCCGCCCTCCCGCCGTGTCGTCCGGGACCGATGGTATGCGGGGTCAGGCAGGCCTGGCCGTGGCCGACTCGTCGAACAGCCAGCAACGCGCGGTGTGGCCGGGCGCGGCCGGCAGGTTCGGTGGCCGGGTGTGGCACACGTCCATGGCGAACGCGCACCGGTTGCGGAACCGGCACCCGCCGGCCACGGTCGCCACCCGCTGCTCGGCGGCCCGGACCGCCAGCCTGGCCGACCTGGCCTCGGCCAGCTCCGCCCTGCTCCGGCCGGGATCGGGCGCCGCCGACGCGAGCAGCCGGGTGTATGGGTGGGCCGGCCGCAGGATCACGTCGTCACTGCGCCCGTGCTCGACCACCTCACCCCGGTACATCACCATGATCTCGCCGGCGAAGTGCCGGGCCGTGGCCAGGTCGTGCGTCACGTACAGCAGCGCCAGGTCCCGTTCCCGCTTGAGCCGGTCCAGCAGGTTCAGGATCTCCAACCGGATCGAAACGTCCAACATGGACACCGGCTCGTCGGCGAGCAGCACCTGCGGAGCGGGGGCCAGCGCCCGCGCGATCGCCACCCGCTGCCGCTGCCCACCGGACAGCTCGTGCGGATGCTTGGCGGCGAAGTCGGCCGGCGGGTCGAGATTGACCGACCGCAACAGGTCGTGCACCGCGCCCGTCACGGCGGCCGTCCCGCGCGGCCGGTCCGGTGACAGCAGCAGCGGCCGCCGCAGGTGGTGGTCGACGGTGTGCATCGGGTTCAGCGACGCGAACGGGTCCTGGAACACCACCTGCACCGCCCGGCGGTAGGCCCGCAGCGCCGACCGGCCGCCGCGCACCGGCTCACCGTGCAGCAGCAGCTCACCGGCGTCCGGCCGGAGCAGCCGGCTCAACGCCTTCACCACGGTGGACTTGCCGCTGCCGCTCTCGCCGACCAGTGCCAGGGTGTGACCCTCGCGCAGCGTCAGCGACAGCCCGTCCACCGCGGTCAGCTGCCCGCCGCCGCGCTGTCCGAACCGGACGGTCAGGTCGCGCACCTCCAGGATGTTCATGCCGGCTCCCCGTGCAGGTGGCAGGCCACCCACCGGCCGGCGGACGACTCGGCCAGCACCGGGGCGACCCGCCGGCACGGGTCGAACGCGTGCTCGCAGCGCGGCGCGAACGGGCACCCGACCAGTTCCCGGCTCAGGTCCGGCGGCTGGCCGGGCACGCCGCGCAGTTCCCTGGCCTCGCCGCGCAGGTCGGGGAACGACCGCAGCAGGCCGCGGGTGTAGGGGTGGGCGGCGTCGGCGTGCAGCGCCTCGGTCGGCGCGTACTCGACGATCTCACCCGCGTACATCACGGCCAGCCGGTCGCTGGTCTCCAGCAGCAACGACAGGTCATGGGTGATGAACACGACGCTGAACCCCAGCTCGGCGCGCAACCGCTCGATCTCGTCCAGGATCTCCCGCTGCACCACCACGTCCAGCGCCGTCGTCGGCTCGTCCATGACGACGATCTCCGGTTCCAGCGCCAGCGCCATCGCGATCACCACCCGCTGCCGCATCCCACCGGACAGCTCGTGCGGGTAGTCGCGCAGCCGGCGCGGATCGATGCCGACCATGTCCAGCAGCGCCCTGGCCCTGCGGTCCCGCTCGTCGGCCGCCATGCCCGGCCGGTGGGTGCGGAAGATGTCGGCGAACTGCTTCCGCAGGCTGGTCACCGGGTTCAGCGCGTTCATGGCGCTCTGGAACACCATGGCGACCCGCTGCCAGCGGAACGCGCGCAACTGCGCGGGCGGCAGGGCCAGCACGTCCACCTCGACGCCGTCCCGGCCGGTGAACGTGATCGACCCGCTGGTCAGCTCCGCCGGTGGGCGCAGCATCCTGGTGAGCGCGTAGGCCAGCGTCGACTTGCCGCACCCGCTCTCCCCGGCGATGCCCAGCACCTCGCCCCGGCGCAGTTCCAGGGTCACGTCGCGGACCGCGCGGGTCGGCCGCCGGCCGGCGTACTCGACACTGACGTGGGACGCCCGCAGGATCACGTCCGGCGCCGGTCGCGGTGCGGCGGGCATGCTCGGCGCGTCCACGGCCCGGCCCGTCATCGCCTGCCCCGGTACGTCCTCAGCCGCGGGTTGAGCACCTCGTCCAGGCCGAAGTTGACCAGGGCGAGCCCGGCGCCCAACAGCGCGATGCACAGGCCGGGCGGGATGAACCACCACCACGCCCCGGTCTGCAACGCCTCGTCGTTCTCCGCGAAGTGCAGCATGTTGCCCCACGTCAACAGGTTGATGTCACCCAGCCCGAGGAACGCCAGCCCGGCCTGGGTGAGCACGGCGAAGATGGTCGCGAAGATGAACTGCGACACGATGATCGGCAGCTCGTTGGGCATGATCTCGACGAACACGATCCGCCACGCCGGTTCGCCGGACGCCCGCGCGGCGAGCACGTAGTCGCGGTTGCGCACCGACAGCGTCTGCGCCCGCAGCACCCTCGCCGACGCCGCCCAACTGGTCACCGCGATCACCAGGATCACCGACAGCAGCCCGCTGTCGCCCAGGAACGCCGAAATCACGATCACCAGCGGCAGGCCGGGAATCACCAGCACCACGTTGGACACCAGCGACAGCGCCTCGTCGATCCACCCGCCCGCGTAGCCGCCGGTGATGCCGACCAGCACCGACACGACCGTGGCCAGCAGCCCGGCGCCCGCGCCGATGACCAGCGTCGACCGGGTGCTGACCACCAGTTGCGCGAACACGTCCTGCCCGGTCTGGGTGGTGCCCAGCCAGTGCCGCGCGGACGGCGGCGCGTAACCGGCCTGGCTGAACGCGTTGGCGTCGTGCACCAGCAACGGCCCGATCACCGCCACCAGCGCGAAGAACCCGACGATGCCCAACCCGG
>DATEPR010000684.1:0-7507 GCA_035273045.1 Pseudonocardiaceae bacterium
CTGCTCGCGGTGTACGCCGAGACCGGCCTGCCCGCGGCCCGGACCCACGCCGACGCGCTCGCCGGCCGGATGACCGACGCCGGTCTCGCCGAATCCGGTTTCCTGTCCGGGCGGGACGGTATGCGGTGGGCGGCGGCCAGGGCCGGCATGGCCGATCCCGGCTGGCGGCGCGAACCGCTCGCCGGCCTCTCGAACGTCACCTGGTGTTCCGGCCTGGCCGGCGTCCTGCTCGCCAAGGCGGAACGGGACCCGGACGCGATCGGCGGCTACGTCGTTCTGCTCGCCGGCCGGACACCGTTGTGGGACATGGCCCTGTGCCACGGCGAACTGGGCGTGCTGGAGGCGCTGACCGTGTTCGCCACCCGGACCGAGTCCGCGGTGCGGCCCAGGGAACACGGCGCCGCGGTGTTACTTGGTGCGCTGGACCAGTTCGGTCCACGGTGCACCACGCCGGACAATGTCCCCACCCCGGGCCTGCTCAACGGACTGGCCGGCATCGGCTACGGACTGCTGCGGCTGGCCCTGCCCAACCACGTCCCGTCCGTACTCCTGCTCGAACCGTCGACAACAGTGAGAGGAACTCCCGATGAACGACAATGACCTGTTCGACGTGACGGACCACCCGGCTGGTCAGATCATGCTGCCGAGGGCCGCGCGGATCGGCAGGCGGACGACCGCGCTGGCCGGCCTGCCCGGCTCGTACCAGAACGTCTTCAACGTCTCCACGGTGTCGTCCATGATCAGCATCATCCACCACCGTGAGGACGACAAGACGAGCTAGGTCATCGCGAGCCTGCCGGGACGCCGTGCGCGTTCCGGCAGGTTGCCGTCCGATCCGTCGTAGGTGGTAGACGTCCGTCTACCATTTGTCCCTCATGAGGACGCGGGCGCCGTTCCTTGTCGGCCGGACCGCCGAGATCGACGAGATCGAGCACGCGCTCGGACGGGCCCGCGAGGGTCGCGGCGGTGCGTTGTTCCTGGTGGGAGAGGCCGGCATCGGCAAGAGCCGGCTCACCGCGGAGGCGGTCAGCCGCGCGATCGCCGCCAAGATGGTGGTGCTCCGGGGGCGGGGCAGCACCATCGGGCCGATGGTGCCGTTCCGGCCGCTGGCCGAGGCCGTGCTGTCCCTGGTCCGCCGCGGTGAACTGCCCTCGGAGGACGAGTTGGGCCGGTACCGGGGCGTGCTCGGCACCCTGGTCCCGGACTGGGCGATCGACCAGTCCGAGCGGCGCGGGGTGTCGCTGGTGGCGCTGGCCGAGGCGGTGGTCCGGCTGACCTCGGCGGTCGGGCGGGACCGGGGCTGCCTGCTGGTGCTGGAGGACCTGCACGACGTCGACGTCGAAACGCTCGCCGTCATCGAGTACCTGATCGACAACCTCGACGACCAGTCCACGCTGCTGCTCGGCACCATGCGGGCCGAGGCGGTGGACGCGGTGGAACTGGTGCGGCGGCAGGACGGCACGATCATCGACCTCGACCGGTTGCGCGAACCCGACGTGGTCGAGCTGATCGGCGCCTGCCTGTCGGCCGCCCCGGCCGACGTGCCCCCGCCGGCCGTGGAACTGTTGTGGCACCGCAGCGCCGGCAATCCGCTCCTGGTGGAGGAACTGCTGCACGGCATGGTCACCAGCGGCCACCTGGCCCGGGGTCCGGGCGGCTGGCGGCTGGACGAGCGGATCCGCGTGGAGATCCCGGCCACGGTGCGGCGCAGCGTCGCGCTGCGCACCGACCGGCTGGCCGACGACGGCCGGACGCTGCTGTGGGCGGGTGCCGTGCTCGGGCCGCGGTTTCCGCTGTCCGTGGTGCAGCGGATCGTGGAGATGGACGACCGGGTGCTGTTCGGCCAGTTGCACATGCTGGTGGAGGCCCAACTGCTGGCGCCGGACGAGCGGGGACCGGACTGGTACGCCTTCCAGCATCCGCTGATCGCCGAGGCGATGCTGGACCAGTTGACCCCGGCCGACCGGATCACGTTCTCCCGCCGGGCGGGCGCGGCGATCGAGCACAGCTATCCGGGGCTGCCCGGCGAATGGTGCCAGTTGGCGGCGACGCTGTGGCTGGCCGCCGGTGAGCCGGCCAAGGCCGCCCGGTTGTTCACCGACGCCGGCCGGCGTGCCCTGGCCGACGGCGCCGCCGGGTCCGCGATCTCCCTGCTGGAACGCGCGGAACACCTGCTGACCGAGCATCCCGACCCGTACGCCAGGGCCGAGGTGCTGGAGGCGTTGCTCTACGCGCTGACCGAGGCGGGTGAACTGGAACGGGCGTTCGAACTGGCCGGCACGCTGGGCCGGGACGAGTCCGGACTGGACGCCGCCCGCAGGGTCGCCGTGCGGGTCCGCCTGGCCTGGGGCGCCTACCTGGCCGGCCGGTGGGACGACGGCATGGCCCAGGTGGCGGAGGCCAGGACGATCCTGGGCGAGCGGCCGGCCCCCGGTTCGGTCGCGGCGATCGACGCGGTCGCCGCGCACCTGGCGTTGGACATGCCGGGCCGGGAGCGGCTGGCCGAGGTGGAGGCGCTGGCCAGGAGCGCGCTCGCGGCGGCGGGCGGCGACTCGCACCCCGTCGAGTCGTGCCAGGCGCTGATGGCGATCGGCGTGGTGTCACGGGAACGGGATCTCGCCGAGTCCATCGCCTGGTTCGAGCGGATGGCCGTGGTCGCGCGGACGCACCGGCTGCCGATCTGGCACCTGTACGCCCGCTCCGGCGCCGCCACCAGCACGTGGCTCGGCGAGGGCGACGTGGACGCCCTCCGCACGACCGGCGCCGACGCGGAGCGCACCGGCGTGGTCAACGTGGGCAGCAGCATGGACGCGGTGCGGGCACTGCACCTGGTGATGTGCGGCCGGTTCGCCGAGGCCGCCGCGCTGCTCGGGGAGTGCCTGGCCAGGGTGCGGCGGCTGCACCTGGAGCCCGTGGAGCGGTACCTGCTGATGGCCCGCACGGTGCTGCACGCCCACCAGGGCAACCGGCCGGACCTGGAGGCGTCCTTCGCCGAGTTCCGGGACCGCGGTGGCGACCGGTCCCGTGAGCTGCCGCTGGCGTTGGGCATGGGCCGGGCGTTCTGCGCGCTGCTGGAGGACGACACCGACCTGGCCAGGCGGGAACTGGACGCGGTGGTCACCAGCCAGCGGGAGAACCCGACCACGTTCTACCTGGCGGGCAAGCACGGCCTGCTGCCGCTGCTGGTCAGCCTGGACGCCAAGATCGGCAGCGACGAGCACCGGGAGTTCACCGAACTCGGTTCGGTCGCGGTGGCCACCATGCGGTGGAACCGGCAGTTCGTCGACCTGGGCCGCGCGGTGCTGCTGGGCCGGGAGGGCAAGGTCGGCGACGCGGAGGCGGCGTGGGAGCGGGCGCGCCGGGCCGGCCGGTTGTACCCGGTGGCCTGGCATCTGGGCCTGCGGCTGGTGGCCGGGCACGCCCACCAGGACGGCTGGGGTGAACCGGCCGCCTGGTTGCGGCAGGCTGAGGAGTACTTCCACCGGGCGGCGGTGCCCGCGCTGGCCGGGGCGTGCCGCGTCCTGCTGCGCCAGGTCGGCGCGAGCGCGCCGCAGCGCCAGTCGGCCGCGGTGCCGGTGTGGCTGCGGGCGCGTGGGATCACGATGCGCGAGTTCGAGGTCCTGGAACTGCTGGTGGCCCGCTACGGCAACCGGGAGATCGCGACGCTGCTGCACATCTCGCACCGCACCGTGGAGAAGCACGTCGCCAACCTGCTGGCCAAGACCGACCAGCCGAACCGGGCGGCCCTGATCGCCTTCGCTGCCCACTGATTCCACTAGAATCCGGTTCGGTCAACGGCTACCAGGGAAGGCGCCCAGATGCTGCGTGTCACCGGCGAGCACACCGAGAAGGACGTCACCGAACGGGGCTTCGAACTGGAGGTGGCCGGCGACCGGGTGCCCGGCGTGCTGTGGACGCCGGCCGGCGCCAGCGGTCCCCGGCCGCTGGTGCTGATGGGACACGGCGGCTCGCAGCACAAGCGGGTCGACACGCTGCTCGCGCGGGCACGGCACTACGTGCGGGCGCTCGGGTTCGCGGTGGCCGCGATCGACGCCCCCGACCACGGCGACCGGGTCACACCGGAGCAGGCGGCCGCGTTCGCCAGGAACGTGCGGGAACGCATCGCGCAGCGGCGGCGGATGGGCGGCGAGGCCGTCCGGCAGATGGCCGAGCGGGCACGCAAGGCGGTACCGGAATGGCGGGCCACCCTGGACGCCCTCCAGGAACTGGACGTCGTCGGCGCGGACGGACCGGTGGGCTACTGGGGCGTGTCCATGGGCACCGCCATCGGGGTGCCGTTCGTCGCCGCGGAACCCAGGATCACGGCTGCCGTCTTCGGTCTCGCCGGGCTGCACCCGGAGAGCACGACCATGGCCGAAGCCGCCCGGCGGATCACCGTCCCGGTCGAGTTCGTGTTCCAGTGGGACGACGAGCTCGCCGACCGCGAAGCCGGCCTCGCGCTGTTCGACGCGCTCGGCTCCACGGAGAAGACGATGCACGTCAACCCCGGCGGCCACCTGGGCATCCCGCCGTTCGAGCGGGACAGCTGGGAGCGGTTCTTCACCCGCCACCTGACCGGCAGTGGCGTCGTGCGCACCGTTGGCGCGACGTCGGGCTGACGGTCAGGCCGCGCGGCTCAGCCGGGGGTGGGCGCCGATGTCGTGCTCGATCTGCTCCAGCGACCGGTCCTTGGTCTCCGGCACGCGCACCGCGAAGAACACGACGGCGAGCACGCCGAGTCCGGCGTAGATCCAGAACGTCGCCGGCCGGCCGGCCGCGCCGATCAGTTGCAGGAAGAAGTACGACACCAGGAAGTTCGCGATCCAGTTCGCCGCCGTGCACACCGCCATCGCCCTGCTGCGCAACGACAGCGGGAACACCTCGGAGATCATCAGCCAGAACACCGGGCCGAGCCCGATCGCGAACGACGCGATGAACACCAACAGCGCGACCAGCGCCAGCCAGGGTGCGTGCTGGCGCAGGTCGGGCAGCGCGAAGAACAGTCCCAACAGGACCAACGCCACGGACAGCCCCACCGTGCCGATCAGCAGCAGCACCCGCCGGCCGACCCGGTCCAGCAGCAGAATGGCGATCACGGTGAACACGACGTTCGTGATCCCGACGGTCAGCGCCTCGGTGACGGCCGAGTTCGCGTGCAACCCGGTGTAGGTGAGGATGGTCGGCGAGAAGTAGATGACGGTGTTGACGCCGACCAGTTGCTGGAACACGGCCAGGCCGAGCCCGACCACGAGCGCCGCGCGGGCGCCGGAGCCGAACACGTCCCGCAACCGGCGGCGGCCCTCCGTGCGCAGCACGGACCGGATCTCGTCCAGTTCGCCGTCGACCTGGCCCGCCGGGCGGCTGCGGGTCAGCACGGCACGCGCCTCGGCGCCGCGGTCGCGCTGCATCAGCCACCGTGGCGTGTGCGGCACGAGCAACATGCCGATCACCAGCGCCACACCGGGAACCGCGCCCAGCCCCAGCATCCAGCGCCAGTTGCCGGCCACTCCCTTGAGCGCGAAGTCGGCGACGTAGGCCAGCAGGATGCCGGACGTGATCATGAGCTGGTTGAACGACACCGTGCCACCGCGGATGCGCGGCGGTGTCTGCTCGGCGATGTACATGGGCGCCACGAACGACGCCGTGCCCACGGCCAGCCCGAGAACGGTGCGCGCGATGATGAGTTCACCGGTGGACTGGGCGAAGGCGGAGCCCACCGCGGCCAGCGTGTACACGACGCCCGCGGCGAACTTGGTCCACTTGCGACTGATCGCGTCGGCCAGGTAGCCGGCCAGACAGGCGCCGACGACCGCGCCGAGCAACAGGCCGCCCACGATCCAGGACTGCGCCAGCGTGCCAGCGTGCAGTTGGGGCGCGATGTACAGCAGCGCACCGGAGATGACGCCGGTGTCGTAGCCGAACAGGAAGCCGCCGATGGCGGCCACCAGTGAGATGCGGAGTACGAACCGGTTGCCACCGCTGGCGACAGTGCCCAGGAATCCCGGCACGCTGGCCTCCTGTTCTCGTTATGGACTACGCCTTTCCGAGTGCGCTGGCCAGTTCCGCCTTGGTCATCGACGAGCGGCCCCTGACGTTGCGCTGCCTGGCCTCGTTGTACAGCTGGTCCTTGGTCGGACCGCCGGGGCCGAGGCGTTTGCCGGACCGCTTGCCGCCCCGGCGCTGCGGCGACATGTCCTCGATCGACGTCCGGCTGGCCTGTTCGGCCTCACCGGACCGGGCGCGGTTCTTGTTCACCGTGCGGGCGGCGATCTCCTCGGCCCGGCGCTCACTGCTGCCGTGTTCCAGGGCACCGGACTTGATGTGCTCGTACTGCCGTTCCCGCTTCTCATTCCAGGCCCGTTGGGGCACCGTCCCCCTCCTTCCGCTCGGCTCGGCGCTCCGCTCCGGTCTCGTCGGTGTACCCGTGGTCGTCACCAGAGACTCGGCCGGCGAAGCTCTCCGCCTGGTTGGGCTGGGCCGGATCGTGCTGCACGTCGGCCTCCCGGCCGGAGTCCTGCGCCCTGGTCCGCCCGGTGAGCAACCGTTTCAGTCGTCCCCACATACCTGCCGCATACCCACGAAGCCCGCGGACATCACGTCAGTCCCCGGCGAACAACGAAATCGCCGCCTCGCAGAACGCCGGCAGGTCGCCGGGGTTCCGGCTGGTGAGCAGGCTGCCGTCGCGCACGGCCGGCTCGTCCACCACTTCCCCGCCCGCGTTGCGGATGTCGGTGCGGATGCTCGGGTACGACGTGAGCCGCCGGCCGCGAACCACGTCGGCCTCGACCAGCGTCCACGGGCCGTGGCAGATCGCCGCGACCGGCTTGCCGGCGCCGACCATGGCGCGCACGAACCCGATCGCCTTGCGGTCGGTCCGCAGCCGGTCCGGGTTGATCGTGCCACCGGGCAGGACCATGCCGTCGTAGTCGGACGGGGCGGCATCGCCGACGACCTTGTCCACGCCGAACGTGTCCGCCGGTTCGATGTCACCGTTCATCGCCTGGATGTGGCCGTCATGTGGGGCAAGCAGGTGGGTGGTGGCGCCGGCCGCGTCCAGCGCGGCCCTCGACTCCACCAGTTCGACCTGCTCAACCCCGTCGGTGGCGAGTATCGCGATCGTGTGGCCCCGGAGTTCGTCCGCCATACCGGTCGATTACCCGAATGGACCAGTCCTACACAGCCGGTTTGCCGGTTTCCCGGGATCGTCGTACGGTCGAAGCGGAGCGGTTGACCAACCAGCTGTTCGGATGGACGACGCAGTCCGCACGCATCTTCCTACGACGATGGGTGTCCTATGTCGACTCTCCGTACCGCCAATACGATCGCACGCACCGACGAGTACGCCGAGTTGGCGCCGCTGTTTCGGCAGCTCGCGAACAGCAGGACGACCAGCCAGCGTCGACGACTACGGGCGCGGCTGGTGGCCGGCTACCTGCCGGTCGCCGAACACATCGCGCAACGGTTTCGCGGCCGGGGCCAGCCGGCCGAGGATCTCACCCAGGTGGCC
>DATEPR010000685.1:0-4061 GCA_035273045.1 Pseudonocardiaceae bacterium
CCCGCGTCCGCGCCATCAACCGCTCCGGCCGATCCACGTCCGCAGCGCCGTCCGCCGCACTCCGCACGAACCGCGGACCATCACTGAACAACCCCGTCGGATCCGCCAACGGCGGCTCCCGCAACTCCACCCGATGCCCCAACCCCGCCAACACCCGCGCACTGCCCAACACCGCGTCCCGCACCACACCCGCCACCCGGCCACCCACCGGCCACGGCCGCAACGACACCCCGATCCGCAACCGCCCCGGCTCCCGCGCCACCGCGTCCACGAACGGCGCCGACGGCGGCCGCGCCGCGTACACGTCACCCGGCATCTCACCGTGCAGCACGTCCAACAACAACGCCGCGTCCGCCACCGTCCTGGTGATCGGACCCGCCACCGACAACCCCGTCCACACCTCCCGGTGCGGCGCCAACGACACCCGGCCCCGCTGCGGCTTCAACCCGAACAACGCCGTCGCCGCCGCCGGCAACCGGATCGACCCACCACCGTCACTGCCCAACGCCGCCGACGCCAACCCGGCCGCCACCGCCGCCGCCGACCCACCACTCGACCCGGCCGGCGAATGCCGCAACGACCACGGATTCCGCGTCACACCACCGGAATCGGACTCGGTGAACGGCCACAGGCACAACTCCGGCGCCCGCGTCCGCCCGATCACCACCGCACCCGCGGCCCGCAACCGCGACACCACCTCCGCGTCCGCCGCCGCCACCCGCGTCACCGCGTCCGTCCCCGACGTCGTCGGCAACCCCGCCAGGTCCGTGTCCTCCTTCACCGCAACCACCACACCCAACAGGGCAGCGTCCTCACCGGACGCCCGCCGCGCGTCCGCCCGCACCGCCTCCTCCCGGGCCCGCTCCGCGAACACCAACCGGTACGCGTTCAACTCGCCGTCCAACCGGGCGATCCGGTCCAGATACGCCGCCACCAACTCCACCGACGACACCCGACCGTCCCGCAACAACCCCAACTGCTCGGTGACACCGGCGAAACACACGTCCGTCAGATCCATACCCAGACGATAGCGGCGCGGCTACGCCGGCAGGCCGTGACTGATCAACTACACTCCGTCGCCATGCCACGCACCGGGGACGAAACACCCAACCACCGAACCGGGCGCCGCCCCCTGCTGGCCGACGCCGCCATCACCATCCTCGCCCGCGACGGCGGCCGCGGCCTCACCCACCGCGCCGTCGACCGCGAAGCCCACGTACCCGAAGGCACCACCAAGAACTACCACCCCACAAGGCAGGCCATCCTCGAAGCGGCCGCCACCCGCATGGCCGAACTGCACGCCGCCGCCATCGACCAACTCCGCGACACCACCCCACCCGGCGCCACACCCCACCAACTACGCGCCCTCTACCCGGCACTCATCCGCCGCGCCACCCTCGACCCCACCCAGGCTCTCGCCATGGTCGAGCTCTACCTCGAAGGCGTCCGCATCCCCGCCATCCGCGCCGCCCTGGGCACCATGGCCGCCGCCAACGCCCACGCCACCACCCAACTCCACCACGCCGCCGGCGTCACCAGCGACACCGACACCACCGGCCTGCTCGACGCCTGCCTGCTCGGCGTCCTCCTGTCCCGCCTCGCCCTGCCACCCGACACCCCCGGACTGGCCGACACCGACACCGTCGGCACCCGCCTGTTCGACACCGTCGTCAACCCGGCCACCCCACCCGCCCGCGACACCATCGCCTGCCGGCCGCTGCCCAGAGCAGTCCACCGGCGACAGCCGGTAGCCTATGGCCATGGCCGTTGATCAAGCCCTCGTGGACGCCGCGATCGACCTCGCCACCACCCGGTTCGCCGGCGAACCCTGGTCCGGCGCCGCCGCCGTCCGCCTCGACGACGGCGCCGTACTCACCAGCACCGGACCCGACGCACCCAACGTCGCCGCCAGCCTCTGCCACGAAACCGGCGCCATCTGCGAAGCCTTCAAACGCGGCCGCCGCATCACCGCCACCGTCTGCGTCACCGCCGCCCCGGCCGCCGACGCCTACTGGATCCTCGCCCCCTGCGGCATCTGCCAGGAACGCCTGTTCGCCCACGGACCCGACGTCGAAGTCGGCGTACCCGAACCCGGCGACCCCACCCGCTGGCAAACCCTCCGCCTGCGCGACGTCCAACCCCACTGGTTCGGCTACGTCTTCGACCAGGCAGCCGACACCCCGCAACGCAAACACGCCTGAACCGCCGCTACGGCAACAGATCCACCGCCGCCCGCATCGACCCGTCCATGTAGAACGGCGTCGACGAATGCTCGTGCGCCACCCGCCACCGACCGTCCACCTTCCGGAAACACGTCGTCGACCGGAACCACAGGTCGAACCGGTCCGTCGTGCCCGCGGGCGTCGCCGACATCCGGTTCACGCTGTGACTGAACGCCACGTCACCGCCCACCGTCACCACCACGTCCCGCATCTCGTAGTCCACCGGCCCGTCGAACGTGGCGAACCACGCCACCAGCCCCGACGGGTCCCGCAACTCGGCGGAACCATGCGCCAGCGGGGGAGCCAGGTCGAACCCCACCGCGTCCTCCGTGAACCGGCCCGCCAACGCCACCGCGTCACCCGCCTTCATCGCCGCCACCTGGTCGGCCAGCAAACCCCGCACCGCCTGCTCGTCGTTCACCACGAACCTCCGGACTCCAGCACCCCCAACAGGTGCTCTCATCCCCATGTCGAAGCCGACCCGCCGGTTTCGACATGGTTGGTGACACCACTTTCGAAAGGCGCCCCATGAAGTACGTCATCCTCATCCACAGCAACCCCACCACCCGGCACGTCTGGGAGGGCCTCACCGACGAGCAGCGCCGCCAGTTCGGCCAAGCCCACCTCGACTTCGGCCAGCACCTCATCGACACCGGCCAACTCGTCGCAGCCGAAGGACTCGCCGACATCGACCAGGCCAGGTTCGTGTCCGTCACCGGCGACGAAACCCTCGTCACCGACGGCCCGTTCGCCGAGGTCAAGGAATACCTCGCCGGCTTCTACGTCGTCGAGTGCGCCACCATCGACGACGCCACCGCGCTGGCCGCCACACTGCCCGACGCCCGCAACACCCACGTCGAAGTCCGGCCCGTGCTCAATCTCAGGTAAGGCCGAGGGCGGCCAGGGCGCGGGGGAGATGCGGCTCGAACCGGCCCTCCCGCAGTTCGTTCACCGGCCACCACCGCAGCGCCGCGAACTCCCGATCATCGGGCCGCAGCGCCTGGCCGACATGTCCGGCCAGGGCGAACCACAGCGTGACGTCGACGTGCCGCGTCTCCGGAGCGCCCACGGTCTCCGTCACCGTGACGAAAAAGGGTCGACCGCCGACCAGGGGATCGGGGACCGCCACCACACCCAGTTCCTCGTCAACCTCCCGGGCCACCGTCGCCCACGGATCCTCACCCGGCTCCACATGACCACCCGTCGGCAACCACAACCCGGCCAACCGGTGGTCACACAACAACACGGCACCGGCGGCACGATCGACCAGCAGGCAGTAACAAACCAGATGCGGGGACGGCGTCCTCGGCTTCACCCGGCGGAACACGTCATCGGTCGACGCCAACCACGCCAACGTCTCCGCCCGATGCGCCTCACCGAGCTCGTCCATGGGCCGGATGTCACGTACCAGTGCGGCGATGTCAGCCATGCGGGGAGCCTTCCAGGGCACCCCGTCACTTCCGTGCCGCGCCTCACCCGCCGAGCGTTAAGTTGACATAATGTACATTATCGGCGCAACAAGGTGGCTGTCGGAAGGGCCTGGCGCCAGGCCGGGACGGTGTGCTGGATTCTGGACGTTTGTCATGGTGGGGGTGCCTGGTGAGTGCTTACCATCGGGCTGAGGGGGTTGCTGTGGGTGGAGATGCCGAGCGGGACCTGATCCGGGCGTCGGACGCGGATCGCACGGTCGTGGCGGATCGGTTGCGGGCCGCGTTGGACGAGGGCCGGTTGACGCTGTCCGAGTACGACGAGCGGTTGCGGTTGGCGTATGCGGCGGTGACGTACGGGGATCTGGCGCCGTTGACGGCGGATCTGCCCGCTCCCCCCGTGGTCGCGCCA
>DATEPR010000686.1:0-13723 GCA_035273045.1 Pseudonocardiaceae bacterium
CAGCAACTGCGGCAGCACGAAGACCGCGACCCAGCCGACCGCCACGTACACCGGCACGCCGAACCAGCGGGGTGCGTGCGGCCACGCCAGTTTCAGCGTGACACCGCACAGCGCGCCGCCCCACACCACGGCCAGCACGACATACCCGGTGGCCCGGTCCATGGCCAGCAACATGAACGGCGTGTATGTGCCCGCGATGAACAGGAAGATCATCGAGTGGTCGAGCCGCTTCATCCGCAGCCGGGCGGCCATGCTGACCCAGGTGCGCCGGTGGTAGAGCGCGCTGACGCCGAACAGGCCGAGCACCGTCGTGACGTACACCGACGTGGCGAGCGCGGCCAGTTCGGACACCGTCGAGCCGGCCACGGCGATGAGCGTCGCGCCCGTCGCCAGCGACACGAAGAACGACCAGAAGTGCAGCCAGCCACGCATTCTGGGTCGGGTGGCGGCGGGCGGTCCGGGGGTGGTCGTGACGGTCACGGCGCCAGGTTACGACACGTAGATTGGACGCCGGTGAACGTGACGTAGCGTGCGCTGGTCACCACGAATGATCCGCATCGTCACCTGATCGAGTGGATGTGTTTCAACTGGCGGCCCGCTGCGCCGGCAGGCCCGAATCCTTGGCGGCGTAGGCTTCGCTGACGTGGGTCCTCGCGCCGTGATGAAGGAGATCGTCTACCGCTACTACGAGTCCCGGTTGACTCGGCAACTGGTCGGCACGCAGCGGCCACGCCACGTCGGCATCATGCTGGACGGCAACCGCCGCTGGGCCAGGGAAGCCGGCTTCACCGACGTGAGTGAAGGTCACCGGGCGGGTGCCGCGAAGATCGCCGACCTGCTGACGTGGTGCCGCGAGGCCAACGTCGAACTGGTCACCATGTGGCTGCTGTCCACGGACAACCTGAACCGGCCGGCCAGCGAGATCGGCCCGCTGCTGGAGATCATCACCGACGTCGTCGACGAACTCGCCGCGCCCGGCGCGCCGTGGCGGCTGCGCATCGTCGGTGCCTTGGACGTGCTCCCGGTGGACACGGCCACCCGGCTGTCCGCCGCCGCCGCGCGCACGGCGGGCCGGACCGGCATGGAGGTCAACATCGCGGTCGGCTACGGCGGCCGGCAGGAGATCGCCGACGCCGTGCGCAAGCTGTTACTCCAGCACGCCGAGGTGGGCACCACGATCGAGGAACTCGCCGAGGTGCTGGACGTCGACCACATCGCCGAGCATCTGTACACGTCCGGTCAGCCCGATCCCGATCTGGTGATCCGCACATCGGGTGAACAACGGATGTCCGGCTTTTTGTTGTGGCAGTCCGCGCACTCCGAGTTCTGGTTCTGCGAGGCGTACTGGCCGGATTTCCGGCGGGTCGACTTTCTGCGGGCGTTGCGCGATTACGCGATCCGGCATCGGCGCTTCGGTTCATAAACACAGCGGTTCCGGAACACGCCGGCGACGAGGGCCGCGGCACCGGCACCTGGGCGCCGCCTCCCGACGGGTTGTGACCTGGGCCACATCGGCTTTCTTCGCGGCACCCTGACCAGGTCGAACGTCCAGGTGAACAGCGTCAACTGGCGGCGAGTGACCGGGCGGTACGGCGAACGGTGGGTGAATCACCTGTGTGGCAGCCTGCAGAGGTGACCGAAACGCAGGTAGCTTGCGGACGACGGATCACATCCTGTGCCCCGTCCCGGGAGGCCCTGGTCGTGTCACGGAGCGCGAGAGGGCCGGCATCCGGCCCTCGTGGTCGGCGAGCCTGACGCCGGGAGGCGAAGGGAACGACCAGCAGGGTGATGCTCGGCCCAGCGAGGAGCGGGCGTGGTGCCGCGTCCGCGAGGGAGTTGCCGTGACTGCACAGCGCCCTTCTCGGCGAACCGCCAGCCTCACCTCCGGCTCGGCTCCGGGCAGCGCCACCAGCAGGAAGGCCGGTGGCAGGCGGACCAGGCCGGCACAGCGCACATACGTGCTGGACACGTCGGTGCTTCTCTCCGATCCCTGGGCGGTCACCCGGTTCGCCGAACACGCCGTGGTGCTGCCGCTCGTCGTGATCAGTGAACTGGAGGCCAAGCGCAATCACCCTGAACTCGGCTGGTTCGCCCGTGAGGCCCTGCGCCTGCTCGACGACCTGCGCCTGCAGCACGGCAGGCTGGACATGCCCGTCCCGATGGGCGACTCCGGCGGCACCCTGCACGTCGAACTGAACCACTCCGACCAGCAGGTCCTGCCGGCCGGCTTCCGCGCCGAGGCCAACGACGCGCGCATCCTGGCGTGCGCGCTGAACCTGGCCGCCGAAGGCGAATCCGATGTGACATTGGTCACCAAAGACATGCCGCTGCGCGTCAAGGCGGCCTCGGTCGGCCTGGACTCCGACGAGTACCGCGCCCAGGACGTCGTGCCGTCCGGCTGGACCGGCATGGCCGACGTGGAGATCACCCAGGCCGCCGTCGACCAGCTCTACAAGGAGGGCGGGCTGGACCCGCTCGCGCACGGCCTGGACCACGTCGCCGAACTGCCCTGCCACACCGGCCTGCGGCTGCTGGCCGGCACCGCGAGCGCGCTGGGCAGGGTCACCACGGACAAGCAGATCAAGCTGGTCCGGGGCGACCGGGAGGCGTTCGGCCTGCACGGCCGGTCCGCGGAGCAGCGCATCGCGCTGGACGTCCTGCTGGACCCGGAGGTCGGCATCGTGTCGCTGGGCGGCCGGGCCGGCACCGGCAAGTCGGCCCTGGCGCTGTGCGCGGGCCTGGAGGCCGTGCTGGAACGCGGCCAGCACCGCAGGGTCGTGGTGTTCCGGCCGGTCTACGCGGTCGGCGGCCAGGAACTGGGCTACCTGCCCGGTACCGAGTCGGAGAAGATGCAGCCGTGGGCGCAGGCCGTGTTCGACACGCTGGGCGCGCTGGTCAGCGAGAGCGTGCTGGACGAGGTCACCGGCCGCGGCATGTTGGAAGTGCTGCCCCTGACCCACATCCGGGGCCGGTCGCTGCACGACGCGTTCGTGATCGTGGACGAGGCGCAGTCGCTGGAGCGCAACGTCCTGCTCACCGTGCTGTCCCGGCTGGGCACCGGTTCCCGCGTCGTGCTCACCCACGACGTGGCGCAGCGGGACAACCTGCGGGTCGGCCGGCACGACGGCGTGGCCGCCGTGATCGAGAAGCTGAAGGGCCACCCGCTGTTCGCGCACGTCACCCTCACCCGGTCCGAGCGCTCGCCGATCGCCGCGCTCGTCACCGAGGTGCTGGAGAACTACGCCCAGTAGCGACGACGACGGGGGCCGGCGGTGCCGGCCCCCGTTTCGCGTGAAACATCAGTCGACGGCCCGGCGCATGAAGCCCCAGATGCCGATGCCGCCGAAGATCAGGCACGCCACCACCGCGGCCAGCACGTCCAGCCACAGTGGAATGGACGGCAGCGTCGGCACCAGGATCGCCCGCATTCCCTCGCTGACGTAGGTCAGCGGGTTGAACGCGCAGATCACCTGGAACCAGCGCAGGTTGCTCAGCCCGCGCCACGGGAACTGGGTGCACCCGGTGAACATCAGCGGCGTCAGGATCACCGCGAACATGATGTTGATCCGCCTCGGCGTGACCAGCGTGCCGACCGTCATGCCGATCGCGGCGCCGGCCAGCGCGCCGAGCACGATCACGCCGAACACCGCCGGCAGCCGCGCGGCCGGCCAGGACACGTCGGACAGGATCAGCAGGCCGACCGGCACCATGATGACCGCCGCGATGATGCCGCGCAGCGCGCCGAACACCATCTTCTCCACGGCCACCAGCGGAATCGGCATCGGCGCCAGCAGCCGGTCCTCGATCTCCCTGGTGAACGAGAAGTCCATGATCAGCGGCATCGTGGTGTTCTGCAGGCCGCCCAGGAAGCCGTTCAGCGCCACGATGCCGGCCATCAGTACCGGGCCGAACGCGGCGCTGTTCACGTAGCCCAGGCTGCCCAGCACCTTGCCGAAGATGAACAGCATGAAGAACGGCTGGATGACCACCTGGGCCAGGAAGGGCAGCAACTCCCGGCCGGTGACGAACACGTCCCTGCCCAGCACCGAGAAGAACGTGCGCAGCGAGACGAACCCGCCGGCCGACGGCAGGACGTCGGCGATCGGTGTCGGGTCCGGCGAACTCGGCGCGCGGGTGGTGGTCGCGGTCATCGCAGCTCCCGTCCGGTCAGGTGGATGAAGACGTCTTCCAGGCTCGGCGTGCCGATGGACAGGTCACGCACGGCGCAGCCCAGCCCGCCCAGGGCGGTCAGCACCGGTGGCAGCACGGCCGACGCCTCGATCGACGTGTAGATGCGGAACTGGCCGGTGCCCTCGGCGGCCGGTGCCGGGCCGCCGGGCGCCATGCCCGGTGGCATTCCGGGCATCCCGGGCGGCATTCCGGCCGGCATGCCCACCGGTGGCCCGCCCGCGTTGATCCGTTCCACCCGTTCGACGTCCTCGACCTGGCCCAGCCGCTCGGCCACGGTTTCGGCGGCCACGTCGCCGAGTTCCACCACCAGGGTCAGCGTCGTGCTGCCGGGAAGGCCCTTGGTCAGCGCCTCCGGCGTGTCCAGGGCGAGCAGCTTGCCGTGGTCCACGATGCCGACACGGTCGCACAGCTTCGCGGCCTCGTCCATGTCGTGCGTGGTCAGCACCACGGTCACGCCGTCCTCGTGCAGTTCGGCCACCCGTTCGTGGACGAACAGCCTGGCCTGCGGGTCCAGCCCGGTGGACGGCTCGTCGAGGAACATCACCTTCGGCTGGTGCATCAGGGCGCGGGCGATCATCACGCGCTGGCTCTGGCCGCCGGATACGAAGTCCACCTTGGCCTTGGCCTGCTTGGCCAGGCCCATCCGTTCCAGGATCTCGTCCGCCCTGCGGTTGCGCTCGGCCCGGCCGACGCCGTGGTAGGCGGCGTGGAACAGCAGGTTCTGCCGGATGTTGAGCGACCGGTCCAGGTTGTTGCGCTGCGGCACCACGGCGAGCAGCTGGCGGGCGCGCTTGGCGTCGGCCGTGACGTCGACCCCGCACACGGTCGCCTTGCCCGACGTCGGCCGGACCCTCGTGGTGAGGACGCCGACCGTGGTGGTCTTGCCGGCGCCATTCGGGCCGAGCAGGCCGAAGACCTCACCCGGCCGCACGGTGAAACTGAGTTCGTCGACGGCGGGCGGAGCGCCACGCCGGTACCGTTTGACGAGATCGGAAACTCTGACTGCGTCCGTCACGCTGCCAGCGTAATTGCTTGGAGCAACCCACTTTCACCAACCAGTGGGAAGTGGTCTGCCCTCAGCGAAACCGGCGGCCGACTGCACCCCGATCACCGCGCGCTCGTGGAACGACTCCAGATCCGGCGCACCGGCATACGTGCAGGCCGAGCGCACGCCGGAGCAGATCTCGTCGAGCAGGTCCTCCACCCCGGGCCGGGCCGGATCCAACCGCATCCGGGACGACGAAATGCCTTCCTCGAAAAGCGCCTTTCGCGCCCGGTCGAACGCGCTGTCACCGCGCGTTCGCGCCGTCACGGCCCGTTTCGACGCCATGCCGAACGACTCCTTGTAGAGGTGTCCGTTCTCGTCCCGGTGCAGATCACCCGGCGACTCGTACGTGCCGGCGAACCACGCCCCGACCATCACCGCGGACGCGCCGGCCGCCAGCGCGAGCGCCACGTCCCTCGGGTGCCGCACCCCGCCGTCCGCCCACACGTGTCTGCCCAGGTCACGGGCTGCCGCGGCACATTCGGCGACGGCGGAGAACTGTGGCCGGCCGACCCCGGTCATCATCCGCGTGGTGCACATCGCGCCCGGCCCGACGCCCACCTTCACCACGTCCGCGCCGGCGTCGACCAGGTCCCGCACACCCTCCGCGGTGACCACGTTGCCCGCCACCAGCGGCACGTCCGCGTGCTCCCGGACCGCCCGCAGCACGGTCAGCATCTTCTCCTGGTGGCCGTGCGCCGTGTCCACGACCAGCACGTCGACGCCGGCCGACACCAGGTCCTTGGCCTTCGCCACCACGTCGCCGTTCACCCCGATCGCGGCGGCCACCCGCAGCCGGCCGGCGGCGTCCACGGCCGGCGTGTACAGCTCGGCCCGCAGCGCGCCCAGTTCGGTGAGCACACCGGCCAGCGTGCCGTCCGCCGCCACGCCCAGCGCGACCCGTTCCGGCCGGCCGTGCAGTTCGTCGAACACCGCCCTCGGCGGCGTGTCCAGGGGCAGCATCGGCACGTCGGTGCGCATCACGTCGACGACCCTGGTGAACTGGTCGACACCGACGCAGCTCGCCTCGTCCACCACACCCAGCGGCCGGTTGTCGTCGTCCACGACGGCCACCGCGCCATGGGCCCGCTTGGGCAGCAGGTTGCGCACGTCGGCGACGGCCCCGGCGGGCGTGAGCACCAGCGGCGTGTCCCACACCGTGTGCCTGGCCTTCGTCCACTCGACGATCTCGGCCACCGCGACCGTGTCCACGTCCTGCGGCAGCACCACCAGACCGCCCCGCCTGGCCACCGTCTCGGCCATCCGCCGGCCCGCGACGGCCGTCATGTTGGCCACCACGATCGGGATGGTCGCGCCGGTGCCGTCGGCCGTGGTGAGGTCGACGCCGAACCGGGACTCCACGGCGGACCGCCGCGGCACCAGGAACACGTCGTCGTAGGTCAGGTCGTGACCGGGCCGATCGCCCTCGATGAAACGCACGACGCCTCAGCGTACCGGCCATCCGGCCGGTGTGACGGCGTCCGGTCAGGCGGTCGGCCCGCCGGGCAGCATCGCCCGCACCGTGTCGATCGTGTCGGCGTCGGCGGCGTCCTTGTCCGGCCGGTACCGCACCACCCTGGCGAACCGCAGCGCGACGCCACCGGGGTAGCGGGTGCTGCCCTGCACGCCGTCCAGCTCGATCTCCACGACCAGTTCCGGTCTCAGGTAGACGGTCCAGTCGTCGCGGTGCGCCTCGTGTTTCGGGAACTCCTCGGTCTGCCAGGCGAGCAGTTCGTCGGTGAGGCCCTTGAACGTCTTGCCCACCATCACCGGCGGCCCGCCGTCCGGGTCGCGGGCGCCCAGGTGCAGGTTGGACAGGTAACCGGTGCGCCTGCCGTGGCCCCATTCCGCGGCCAGCACCACGAGATCCAGCGTGTGCACCGGTTTCACCTTCTGCCACGCCCTGCCCCGCCGCCCGGCCGCGTAGGGCGCGTCCAGCGACTTGACCACCACGCCCTCGTGGCCGGCACCGAGTGCCGCGTCGAGCACCTCGGCCGCCTCCGTCGCCGTGGGGCTGTGCCTGCCGGGGATCAGGTAGTCGCCGGCGATCTCGCGCAGGGTGGCGGCCCGCTCGCGCAGCGGCGCGTCCAGCAGGTCGACGCCGTCGGCGTGCAGGCAGTCGAAGAAGTACGGCCGCAACAACTCCTCGCGCGGCGTCGTCGCGCCGAACCGGCTCATCGTCTCCTGGAACGGGCGCGGCCTGCCGTCCACGTCCAGCGACAGAGTCTCGCCGTCCAGCACGACCGACCGCACCGGCAGGTTCCTGACCATCCCGACCAGTTCGGGCACGCTCGCGGTGATCTCGCGCAATGTGCGGGTGTAGACGTGGATCTCGTCGCCGTCCTTGTGCACCTGGATCCGCGCACCGTCCAGTTTGTACTCCACGGACACGTCACCGAGCTCGGCGACGGCGTCGTCGACCGACTCGGCAGGCGATGCCAGCATCGGCCGCAGCGGCGTGCCCAGCGTCAGGTGGAACTCACCCAGTGCGGCCACCCCGCCGGTCAGCGCGGCGATCGCGGTGGCCGACAGCGACCCGCTGAGCATGAACGCGCGGCGCACGTCCTCACCCGGCACGTCGGCCGCCCGCGCCACGGCGTCCACCATCACGCCCTCCAGTGCGCCCTGCCGCAGCTCACCGGCCAGCAGCCGGAACAGGAAGTCGTGCTCGGTCTTGGTGGCCCTGCGCAGCAGGCCGGACAGCAGCGCGGTGCGGGCCGTGCCCGATCCGGTCCCGGACAGCGCGGCCAGTTCGGTGAGCGCGCCGTCCACGTCGGCCACGGTCAGTTCGGGCGACTCGGCGGGCGCGACGTCGAGCTTCATCAGGGTCCGCCAGCCGGTGCCGATCCGGCCCTGCCTGGCCTGGCCGACCAGGAAGCCGACCACGGCGGCCACCTCGGTGGCCGGGTCGGCGGCGCGCAGGGCACCGGCCAGGGCGTCCACCTTGGCCAGTCGGGACCGGGTGGCCGCCACGGTCGCGGACGCCAGCACCACATCGGAGAACAGCACGTCACCCATGGTGCCGCCGGGAACCGACAGTTCGCGCGATGTCCGCCACGGCGGCGCGCAGCCGGTCCGGGGACAGCAGCGCATAGCCGAGCACCAGGCCGGGGTAGGGCGGCGTGGTGCCGGCATGGGCGTAACCGGACAGGGCCATGACGTGTACGCCCTCGGCGGCGAGCGCCGCGGCCAGTTCCGCGTCGTCGGTGTCCTCCGGCAGCCGGACCACCAGGTGCAGTCCGGCCGCCACACCGACCGGTGTCCAGTCCGGCAGGTGCTCGGCCAGCGCGGCCAGCAGGGCGTCCCGCCGGCGCCGGTACAACTGGCGGGCGCTGCGCAGGTGCCGGTCGTAGCCGCCGGTGCGCAGCAGGTGGGCCATGGCGGCGTGGGCCAGCTGGCTGCCGCCGAGGTCGTGCAAACGCTTGCGGGTGACCAGTTCGGCCCGCAATGGCGCCGGAGCCACCACCCAGCCGATGCGCAGCGCGGGCGCCAGCGTCTTGCTGACACTGCCCTGGTAGGCGATCCGCTCCGGGTCCAGCGCCTGGAGCGCCGACACGGGTGCGGTGTCGTAGCGGTGCTCCGCGTCGTAGTCGTCCTCGATGACCAGGCCGTCGACGTCCTTCGCCCAGGCCAGCAGCGCCATCCTGCGATGCGGGCGCATCGCGACGCCGAGCGGGAACTGGTGCGCCGTCGTCGCCATCACCACCCGCGCGCCGCTACCGGTCAGATTGTCGACAATCAGGCCGTCCTCGTCGACGGGGATCGGCACGGGCGTCAGGCCGTGGGCCGCGAACAGTTCGGCCTGACCGGGATGCCTCGGGTTCTCCACGGCCACCCGGTCGTGGCCGGCCGCGTGCAACACCTGGGCCAGCAGTGTCGTGCCCTCGGCGGCCCCGTTGGTGACCACGATGTTCGCCGGCGTGCACGCGACCGCCCGCACCCGGCCCAGATAGGCGGCCAGTTCGGCCCGCAGCGCGGCCAGGCCGGCCGGATCGGGGTAGCCGAGTTCGGCGTCGGTCAGCCCGGCCAACCCGGCCCTGGTCGCGGCCAGCCACGCCGACCGGGGGAACGCGGACAGCGCCGGCAGGCCCGGTCGCAGGTCGTGCCGCCACACCGGCTCCGGTGCCGCGTCCTCGCCGGCTCGCAGGTCCGAGACGGAAACCGATTGGGACACAACGGTTCCCGAGCCGCGCCGGCTCACCAGGTAACCCTCGGCGGCCAGTTGGGTGTACGCCAGCGTGACCGTGCCCCTGGCCACGCCGAGCTGGCTGGACAGGTCCCGGCTGGACGGCAGGCGGGTGCCGGCGGGCAGGCGGCCGGTGCGGATCGCCTCCCGCAGCGCCGACTCCACGCCCCTGCGGGTGCCCGGCGCGATCAGCAGTTCGCGGAAAGTGGACCAGTTCACGGACATCGAAGTGGACCTTACGGCTGGGCCACCGGTTTGGCAGCCTCATCCCGTGACCACACTGGCTCGGCCCCGCGTCGCGGTGGCGTCCGGCGCCCTGGCCGCGTCCATCGTCGGCGGCTCCGTGCCGGTCACCGGGATGCTCGCCGGCTACCCGGTGTTGTCCGGGCAGGCCGTCCGGTACGCCATTGGCGCGATCGCGCTGTACGGCTGGCTGCGCTATCTCGGCCGGCCGCTGGCCATGCCCGGCTGGCGGGACGCGCTCGGCCTGGCCGGGATGGTCGCGTTCGGCATGCTCGGCTTCAACGCGGCGCTGCTGGCCGCGCAACGCTACGCCGAACCGGGTTTCGTGGCGGCCATGATCGGTGGCACACCGCTGTTCCTGGCGATCGTCGTGCCGGCACTGCGCGGCCGGCGGCCGGCGCCGCTCGCCATCGTCGGGGCGCTCGTCGTGGTGTCCGGTGTGCTGGTGCTGTCCGGCGGCGGGTCATGGCACGGTCCGGGCTTGTTGTTGTCGGTCCTGGTGCTCCTCGGTGAGGTGATGTTCACCGTGTCCGGAGTCGGCGTGACGCGGCGGCTCGGCGTGGTGGAGGCCAGCACGTGGGCGAGCGCGGCCGCCGCGGTGATCGGCGCCGCGATCAGCACGATCGGGTCCGGTCCGGCCGCGGCGTGGCCCATGCCCAGCGGGCGGCAGTGGGCTGCCCTGGTGGTGCTGGGCGTTTTGGTGACGGCCGTGGCGTTCGTCGCGTGGTACACGGCGGTGACCACGCTGGGCGCCGACCGTGCCGGGGTGCTGATCGGCCTGATGCCGGTGTCCGGCTTCGTGACGTCCGTGCTGCTGGGCGCACAACCGGTGACGCTCACCGGGATCGGTGGCGCGCTGCTGGTCGGCCTCGGCTGTGCGGTGGGGCTGCGCCGGCCTACCGCCCGCCTCGGGCCATCCGCAGCACGTCCAGCGCCGAGTCGAGCTGTTCCAGGGTGAGCCTGCCGGCGTCCACGTGGCCGCGTTCCAGGACCACGTCGCGGATCGGCTTCCGTTCCTTGAGGGCCTGCTTGGCGATCGAGGCGGCTTCCTCGTAGCCGAGGTAGCGGTTCAGCGGGGTGACGATGGCGGGCGAGCCCTCGGCGTAGTCGCGCGCCCGCTCGGCGTTGACCTGCACACCGGCGAACACCTTGTCGGCCAGCAGCCGGGACACGGCGGCGATCAGCTTCGCCGACTCCAACACGTTGCGGGCGATCACCGGCAGGTTCACGTTCAGCTGGAAGTTGCCCTGGGCGCCGGCGTAGGCCACGGCCGCGTCGTTGCCGATCACCTGGGCCACCACCTGAAGCGTGGCCTCGCAGATCACCGGATTCACCTTGCCCGGCATGATCGACGACCCCGGTTGCAGGTCGGGCAGCGCCAGCTCGGCCAGCCCGGTGCGGGGTCCGGAACCGAGCCAACGGACGTCGTTGGCGATCTTGCTGAGACTGACGGCGACCGTGCGCAGTTGCCCGGACGTCTCGACCACACCGTCCTGCGACGCCTGCGCCTCGAAGTGGTCGCGCGCCTCGACCAGCGGCAACCCGGTCGCCGCCGCGAGCTCGGCCGCGACGGCGGCGCCGAAACCGTCCGGCGCGTTCAGCCCCGAACCCACGGCGGTGCCGCCGATCGGCAGTTCGGCGAGCCGGCCCAGACCCGACTCAAGGCGCTCGATCCCGTACCTGACCTGCGCGGCCCAGGCGCCCGCCTCCTGGCCGAACGTGACCGGGACGGCGTCCATCAGGTGGGTTCGGCCGGCCTTCACCAGGTCGCCCCACTCGGCGGCGCGCCGCTCGATGGTGGTCGCGAGGTGATCCAGGGCGGGAATGACGTCGGTGACGACGGCCTCGGTCGCGGCCACGTGGATCGTGGTGGGGAAGGTGTCGTTCGACGACTGGGAGGCGTTGACGTGGTCGTTGGGGTGAACGTCGCGGCCCAGGGCGCGGGACGCCAGGGTCGCGATGACCTCGTTGGCGTTCATGTTCGACGACGTGCCGGAGCCGGTCTGGAAGACGTCCAGCGGGAAGTGGTCGTCGTACTTGCCGGCGGCCACGTCGTCGGCGGCGTCGGCGATCGCGTCGGCGAGATCCGGTTCGAGCACGCCGAGCTTGGCGTTGACCCGGGCGGCGGCGCCCTTGAGCAGCCCGAGGGCGCGGATCTGGGAGCGTTCCAGCGGGCGGCCGGAGATGGGGAAGTTCTCCACGGCGCGCTGGGTCTGCGCCCGCCAGAGCGCGTGCGCCGGGACGCGGACCTCGCCCATCGTGTCGTGCTCGACGCGGAATTCCATGACATCAAGTTTTGTACCCTGGGTGGCCGGGTGCACGGCCTTGTGGCGAGTTCAACGTCTACGGTGTGCCCGGGAGATCTAGGCTCGGGAGGCTCCCGCCACGAGCGAAAGGTGGTCCTGGCGATGGCCCAGCCAGCGGACGAGTACAACGTCGACCTGCTGATCGTCGGCGCTGGGCCGACCGGCCTGTTCGCGGCCTACTACGCCGGATTCCGGGAGCTCAGCGTGGCCATGGTGGACTCGCTGCCGGAGCCGGGGGGCCAGGTGACGGCCATGTACCCCGAGAAGATGATCTTCGATGTGGCCGGTTTCCCCGCGATCCGCGGCCGCGACCTGGTGAACGCCCTGGTCGAGCAGGCCGCCCAGGCCAAGCCCCTGTACCTGCTCGGTCGCCAGGCCAGGGACCTGACCGAGTCCGGCGACAAGCTCGTCGTGTCGTTGGCCGACGGGAGTTCTGTTCGTGCCGGCGCCGTGCTCATCACGGCGGGTATTGGTGAGTTCCGCCCCCGGCCACTGCCCGCCGGAGACGGCTGGCTCGGCCGCGGCATGGTCCACTTCGTCCCCACACTGGCCGCCCACGAAGGCCAGGACGTGGTGGTTGTCGGCGGTGGCGACTCGGCCCTGGACTGGGCGTTGGCGCTGCACCCCATCGCGTCGTCGGTGACGCTAGTGCACCGGCGGGCGCAGTTCCGCGCGCTACCCAGCACGGTCCGGCAGGTGCGAGAGTTGGGTGTGCCGATGATCGTGGACGCCGAGGTCAGCGAGCTGCGCGGCGACGACCTCGGCCTGAAGGAGGTCGAGGTCCTCATCAAGACCGGTGAGCGGATGACGCTACCGGCGCAGACGGTCGTAGCCGCGCTGGGTTTCGTCGCCGACCTGGGCCCGATCGAGAGCTGGGGCCTGGAACTGGACCACAGGGCGGTCCGCGTGGAGTCCACGATGCGGACCGCGCGCGAGCGCATCTACGCGGCCGGCGACGTGGCCGCCTACGAAGGCAAGGTCAAACTCATAGCAACGGGCTTCGGCGAAGCAGCCACAGCAGTCAACAACATCGCGGTCGCCCTGAACCCCAACGCCCACCTCTTCCCCGGCCACTCCTCCAACGCCACCTGACCAACCAGCCCGATCGGAAGCCGCTGAGACATCCGGCGTTGGCTCACCTGGCGGCCCAGCCATCAAGCCGGTTAGGCGAGGCGTGAGCCGTCAGTGCGCCATCTAACGCTCCGGCCAACGATCCAGTGGCCGTAGGGAGCCGGCCGACGATCCGGCAGGCGGTTGGGCGGGCCGGCAACGATCCGGCAGGTGGTCGGCGGCCGGGCAACGATCCGGCGAGCGGTCGGCGAGCCGAGCAACGATCCAGCCGAGCGGTCGGGCGGGCCGGCAGTGATCCGGCAGGTGGTCGGCGAGCCGAGCAACGATCCGGCAGGCGGTCGGCGGGCCGGTCAATCGGCATGCCCGGCTGGCGAGCCGCCAAGCTCGGTCGGTCGGTCCGACCGACGCACCAGCCGCTGCCCGGGCCAACCTGGCTCGGACAGGCCTCGGTCAGCCGGCCGATTCCGCTCGGTGGCGTGGATTGGCCGGCCTTGCCGCCGGGTCGGGCCGCCTGGCCAGCCGACATCCGCGCTCGGCCGCCGACCGGGTCGGTCGAACGAGCCATTGGCTCGATTGGTGGCCAGCCTGGCGGAGCCGGCTGCGTGCTCGACTTTCTCGCCAGCCGCCAGCCGCCAGCCGCCAGCCGCCAGCCGCCAGCCGCCAGCCGCCAGCCGCCCAGTC
>DATEPR010000687.1:0-7577 GCA_035273045.1 Pseudonocardiaceae bacterium
TGCACCGCGAGCTGGACCCTGTTCACCTCGTGGCCGGGCGGATTCCAGCTCAACTTCACCGTCACCAACCAGGGCACGACACCCACCAAGGGCTGGCACGTCGGCTTCACCTGGCCCGGTTCCCAGGCCATCACCCAGATCTGGAACGCGAGCGACACCCAGACCGGGGCCGACGTGGCGGTGACGAACGCCGACTTCGACGCGACGATCAGCCCAGGAGGCACCACGACGTTCGGCTTCCTGGGGTCCGGCACGGCACCGACGTCACTGACCAATGTGACCTGTGGGGTCACGTGACGGGTTGAGCAGTCTTGCCCGGCTCACCGGCCATCGGGGGTGAGCCGGGCAAGAATGGCCCAGGGAGTGCCTGTCCGGCACCGGAAGGGACCAATCGCGCAGGAAGCCAAACCTGGGCCTGCTCGTCCTGCTTGAGGCGAAACCGGGCAAGGAGGGCGAACTGGCCGCGTTCCTGGAACAGGGACGCGCGCTCGCCGAAGCCGAGCCCGGGACCGTGACCTGGTACGCGTTCCAGGTCAACGAGTCAACGTACGGCATCTTCGACACCTTCGAGACCGAGGACGGCCGCCAGGCTCACCTCAACGGCGAGATCGCCGCGGCGCTGGGCAAGATCGCGGACGACCTGCTGGCCAAGGCGCCGGACATCCGCCCGGTGGACGTCCTGGCAGCCACCTGAGAACCACCGCGGGGGCCGGCAACCGCCGGCCCCCGCGGTCGTCACACGGCCAGGCGGCCACCGGCAGCACCGCGCCGTGCACCATGCCGGCCGCGTCGGAGGCCAGGAAGACGATGCCGGCGGCGACCTCGTCCGGCGTGCTCACCCGTTTCGCCGGCGTGGTCGCGGCGAGCTGGTCGAGCGCGTCGCCCATGAGCTTGGTGCCCTCCGTGCGGGTCGGGCCAGGGCTCACCGCGTTGACCCGCACGCCCGCCGGGCCGAACTCGGCGGCCCACGACCTGGTGAGCAACTGGAGTGCGGCCTTGGTCGAGCCATACAGCGGCATCCCCGCCTGGCCGAAGCTGGCGACCATGGTCGTCCACGCTGTGGGAGGACCTGCTGCGCGCTGGGCTGGCCGCCATGCGCGACCGTGGCGGGTTGCGGCCGGACACGCCGACCGACGACCTTGCCCTGGCGATGCTGGCCGGCCTGCGGAGTGGCCTGTTGTTGAGTCAGGTGCGGCGGGAAACCCGCCCGATCGAGGCGGTCATCGACCACCTGCGCTCGCAGTGGACGTGACGCGCGCTACTTCTCGTAGGCCAGGTTCGGGCTCAGCCAATGCTCCACTTCGGACACCGGAACACCGCGCCGGGCCGCGTAGTCCTCGACCTGGTCCCGGCCGATCCTGCCCACCGTGAAGTAGCGCGACGCCGGATGGGCGAAGATCAGGCCGCTCACGCTCGCCGCCGGCGTCATCGCGAACGACTCGGTCAGCTCGATGCCCACGTCGCCCGCGCCGAGCAGGTCGAACAGCAGCCGCTTCTCGCTGTGGTCCGGGCTGGCCGGGTAGCCCAGCGCCGGCCGGATGCCGCGGAACCGCTCCGCGTGCAGGTCCTCGATGGCCGGGTCGGCGTCCGGTTCGAACCAGGCCCGCCGCGCCGCCAGGTGGATGTGCTCGGCGAACGCCTCGGCCAGCCGGTCGGCCAGCGCCTTCACCATGATCGCGCGGTAGTCGTCGTTGTCCGCCTCGTACCGCGCCGCCAGCTCGGCCGCGCCGTGGATGGCCACCGCGAAGCCGCCGATGTGGTCACCGGACGGCGCCACGTAGTCGGCCAGGCAGCGGTTAGCCCGGCCCTCCGGCTTCGTGGTCTGCTGGCGCAGCATGGGAAAGCGGTCGCCATGGTCGAGCACGATGTCGTCGCCCTCGGAGTGCGCCGGCCAGAACCCGAACACGCCCCGCGCGGTCAACGAGCCGTCCGCGATGATCTCGTCCAGCAGCGCGTTCGCGTCGTCGAACAGTTCCCGCGCCACGGGCTGGTCCAGGATCGCCGGGTACTTGCCCTTCAACTCCCACGCCAGGAACAGGAACTGCCAGTCGATCATGGCGCGCAGCTCGGTCAGGTCGGCGTCCACCACCCGCACGCCGGTGAAGTCCGGCACCGGCAGGTCGGCGAAGTCCACCACCTCGCGGTTGGCCCGCGCCGCCGCCAGGCGCAGCATCGGCTGCCGCTGGGTCGCGGCGTGCCGCTCGCGCAGCCGTTCCTGTTCGGCGCGGTTGCTCTCCTCCAGTTCGGTGGCCCGGCTCGGGTCGAGCAGGTCGGACACCACGCCGACCACCCGGGAGGCGTCCAGCACGTGCACGGTCGCGCCGTCGTAGGCCGGCGCGATCTTCACCGCCGTGTGCTGCCGGGACGTGGTGGCGCCACCGATCAGCAGCGGCAGCTTCAACCCCCTGCGGCGCATCTCGGTGGCCACGCCGACCATCTCGTCCAGCGACGGCGTGATGAGGCCGGACAGGCCGACCGCGTCGGCCCGTTCCTCGATCGCCGTGTCCAGCACCACCGACGCCGGCACCATCACGCCCAGGTCGACGACCTCGTAGTTGTTGCAGCCCAACACGACGCCGACGATGTTCTTGCCGATGTCGTGCACGTCCCCCTTCACGGTGGCCAGCACGACCTTGCCCTGGCCCCTGGTGTCGCCCAGCCTCGCCTTCTCCGCCTCCATGAACGGCTCCAGGTGGGCCACGGCGCGCTTCATCACCCGCGCGCTCTTGACCACCTGCGGCAGGAACATCTTGCCGGCGCCGAACAGGTCGCCGACCACCTTCATGCCGTCCATCAGCGGACCCTCGATCACGTCCAGCGGCCGCTCCGCCGCCAGCCGTGCCTCCTCGGTGTCCGTCTCGACGTAGTCGACGATGCCGTGCACCAGGGCGTGCGACAGGCGTTCGGCGACCGGCGCCTCCCGCCACGACAGGTCGACGGCCCGCCTGGTGCTGGCGCCCTTGACGGTCTCGGCGAACTCCACCAACCGGTCGGTGGCGTCCGGCCTGCGGTCGAACAGCACGTCCTCGACCAGTTCCAGCAGGTCAGCCGGGATGTCCTGGTAGACGGCGAGCTGGCCCGCGTTGACGATGCCCATGTCCAGGCCGGCGCGCACCGCGTGGTACAGGAACGCCGAGTGCATCGCCTCGCGCACCACACTGTTGCCCCGGAACGAGAACGACAGGTTCGAGATGCCGCCGCTGGTCCGTGACCCGGGACAGCGCTGCTTGATGAGCGGCAGCGCGTCGATGAACGCCTTCGCATAGCCGTTGTGCTCCGCGATGCCGGTGGCGACGGCGAGCACGTTCGGGTCGAACACGATGTCCTCGGGCGGGAAGCCGACCTCACCGACCAGCAGGTCGTAGGCCCGCGCGCAGATCGCCACCTTGCGTTCCGTGGTGTCGGCCTGGCCCTGCTCGTCGAACGCCATCACGACGGCACCGGCGCCGTAGTCGCGGATCCGCCTGGCGTGCGCCAGGAACTGCTCCTCGCCCTCCTTCAGGGAGATCGAGTTGACCACGCCCTTGCCCTGCACGCAGCGCAGGCCGGCCTCCAGCACGCTCCACCGCGAGCTGTCCACCATGATCGGGATGCGCGCGACCTCCGGCTCGGTCGCGATCAGGTTCAGGAACGTCGTCATGGCCTGCTCGCTGTCCAGCAGGTCGGCGTCCATGTTGACGTCCAGCAGGTTCGCGCCGCCCCGCACCTGGTCCAGCGCCACGTCCACGGCCGCCTGGTGGTCACCGGACTCGATCAGCCGCCGGAACTTCGCCGACCCGGTGACGTTGGTCCGCTCGCCGATCATCACGAAACCGGTGTCGTCGCCGATGCCGAACGGCTCCAGCCCGCTGAACCGGGTGCCCGGTGTGCGCGCCGGCACCGTCCTGGGCGCCCGGTCGGCGACGGCGGCGGCGAGCCGGGCGATGTGCGCCGGGGTGGTGCCGCAGCAACCGCCGACGACGTTCACCGTGCCGGCGGTGGCGAACTCGCCGAGCAGCCACGCCGTCTCGGCCGGGGTCTGGTCGTAGCCGCCGAACGCGTTGGGCAGCCCCGCGTTCGGGTGGCAGGCGGTGTAGGTGTCGGCCAGCCGGGCCAGTTCGGTGATGTGCGGGCGGATCTCCTGCGCGCCCAGCGAGCAGTTCACGCCCACGATCAGCGGCTGCGCATGCTGGATGGAGTTCCAGAACGCCTCGACGGTCTGCCCGGACAGCGTGCGGCCGCTGCGGTCCACGATGGTGACCGAGATCCACAGCGGCAGTTCCGGCGCCACCTCGCGGGCCGCGACCACGGCCGCCTTCGCGTTGAGCGTGTCGAAGATCGTCTCGATCAGCAGCAGGTCGACGCCACCCTCGGCGAGCCCGCTGATCTGCTCCGCGTAGGCGTCCTTGACCTGGTCGAACGTGACGGCCCGGTAGGCGGGGTCGTCCACCCGGGGGGACAGCGACAGCGTGACGTTGAGCGGGCCGACCGAGCCGGCGACGAACCGCCCGCCGGCCTCGTCCGCGGCCTGCCTGGCCAGCCGCGCGCCGTACACGTTCATGTCCCTGACCAGCGACTGCAACCCGTAGTCGGACTGGCCGATGCTGGTCGCGGTGAACGTGTTGGTCGTGGTGATGTCCGCGCCCGCGGCCAGGTACTGGCGGTGCACGTCGAGCACCACGTCCGGCCGGGTGAGGTTCAGCAGGTCGGGATCGCCGGTGACGTCCTTCGGGTGATCGGTGAGCAGGTCACCCCGGTAGTCGGCGGGGGTGAGGCCGGCCGACTGGAGGACCGTGCCCCAGGCCCCGTCCAGCACCGCGACCCGCTGGTCCAGCAGCGCGCGCATCCGCTCTTCCGTGGACTGCACCTGGACACCTCCCAACGTGATGTGGGAGGCGCCCTTGCTTCCGCGGGAGTTGCTCGGCCGAGCGTGGCGGACGTGACGTCCGTTGCAGCGCCTCTCGACCGGTCTCCCAGATTACCGGAAAGCGGCAAACCGAGCCGACCGCGCCCACCGGTGTCCACGTAGTGGACGGTGCGCCGATACGCTGCCTCGTGACCTGGCCGCCGGCGCCGAACCGCTACGACGACATGCGTCACCGCAGGACCGGCCGCAGCGGGCTGCTGCTGCCGCTGGTGTCGCCGGGCCTGTGGCACAACTTCGGCCACGAGCGCCGGGCGGACGTGGTCACTGTGGCCGGCTGGCGGCCGTGACCGCGGCGGCGCCGGCGTCGACCACCCGCAGGGTGAGCGCCAGCGGGTCGTGGTGGATCAACGACTCCATCCACCACGTGACACCGGCGTCGGCGTAACCGGCCAGGTCCACGGCGGGCGCCTCCGGCCAGGCCGCGCTGGCGTTGCCGGTGAGGATCACGTCGAACGGCCGGTCGTCGGCCAATCCCTTGGCGCGCAACGTGTTCCGGGCGTCGGCGAGCTGTGCCGGCGGGGCGCCGTGGATGCCGAGCAGCACGACGCCGTCCCGGCGGGCGGCCCGGTGCGCCGACCGCACGTGGGGCAGCGTGCCGGCCACCCACACCGGGATGCGGTGCGGTTCCGGCACGCCGGCCGGCAGGTCGACGCTGTAGCGGCCGTCCGACACGTGGGGCCGGCCGGCCCACACCGCGTCCATGATCGCCAGTGCCTCGTCGGTCATGGTGGCCCGGTCGCGGACCGTGCCCGGTTCACCGAACCGGCTGAAGTCGCCGTAGTCGTCCGCGCCGATGCCGACGCCGAGCACGCAACGCCCGCCGGACAGCCGGCTCACCGTGCCGGCCTGCCTGGCCAGCACCCACGGCCGCCGTCGCGGCACCGGGCTGACCAGCGTGCCCAGCAGCACCCGGGACGTGGCCGACGCCATCGCGCCGAGCACCACCCACGGGTCGGCGACCGCGATCGGCCCGTCACCCAGCACGTGCTCCCACAGGAAGACGCCGTCCCAGCCGGCCGCCTCCGCGCGGACCGCGAGGTCCACCAGCGCGGCGGGATCGGCGAGCGGGCCGAACGGGGGCAGGTAGAGGCCGAAGCGCATCCGGCGACGCTACTCGCGGACCGCCATCCTGGCCGAACCGGCTCCGGAGCGCAGCACCAGCCCCAGCGTGACCAGGAGGATGGGCAGCACGGTCGCGTGGTAGGCGATGTCGACGGCGCTGCCGCCGCTGATGGTGATGCTGATGCCGATGATGAACCCGACGATCGCGAACCCGGTCGCGGCGATGGCGACCGGCCTGGCCCGCTCCGGGGCGAACAGCGCCACCAGCGCGGCGCCGAACAGCACGACGGCGATGATCGCCTCGGCGATGCCGGCGGCGCTGCTCTGGTAGGGACCGGAACCGCCGTGCAGGCGGCCGGTGAGATGCAGGGTGGACATCACGGCGAGGCTGACGGCTTCGGCCACCATCAGCCAGGCGACCCCCGGTTTGACTGTCATGCGTCCATGGTCGCCAGGGCGTGGCGTCGCGGCATCGGACCGGAAGCGGCTTCGCCGGGTACCGCTCAGGGGGTACGCGCCCGCCGCCGGCCGCTCACCGTCTCCACGCCGAACGTCGCGCACAGCGCCGCCGCGAGTGCCAGGATCGCCGTCACCCCAAGGTATCGGCTCTTGCCGCCGTGCTTGGCCGCCGGCTCGGTGGGTGTCACGACGTCCTTCACCACGATGTACGACGACGCGGGCGCGCCCAGCACCTGCTGCCGGTGCAGCAGTTCGTCGCGCACGTAGCGCATGGCCAGCGTCACCGTGTCCTGGACGTGGTCCGGGGTGGGCGCGTCGGCGGTGACCACGATGAACGGGCCGTCGAGATCGCCGTCCGACGCCGTGTACGTCGCGGTGCCACCCTGGCCGGCGAGCTGGTGCGCGGCGTCCGGGCTGTTCAGGCTCTGGATGAGCAGCTGGGAGTCGGTGGCGAGGCTGTCGGCGAAGCCGAGCAGCGGGTTGGCCACCTGGTCGTGACCGAGCGTGTGGTGGGCCAGGGCCGTCTTCGGGTCGGGTTCGCTCAGCACGACGGTGCCGGTGGACTCGTAGTCGTGCGGCGTGATCACGGCGATCAGTCCGGCGACGGCCACGACCAGCACGAACACCGGGACCGCGACGTACCACCGGCGGGCGATGACCCGCATGGCTCCGGAGAAGTCCACACTGTCCCGATTCGTCGTGATCCTACGTACGCAGTGGGGTAATCGTCGCCGGTCACGCATCCGTTTCGGGCAGCGTGACCACCGTCATGCCCGCTGAGCCGGAGTCCATCGTGGCCAGTGCGGTGCCGGCGGCGGCGAGCCCGATCACCGAACCGATCAGCCGGTCCGGCCGCAGCGTGCCGGCGGCGACCAGGTCGAGCAGGGCCGGGTACTCGTGGGCGGCCATGCCGTGCGAGCCGTGGATCACCAGTTCCCTGGCGATCACCAGGTCCATCGGCAGCGGCGGGGTCGCCGCGGGGCCGAGCAGCAGGCCGATCTGCACGTGCCGGCCGCGGCGGCGCAGGCAGCGCACCGACGTCACCGCGACGGCGGGCGAGCCGACCGCGTCCACGGAGACGTGCGCGCCGCCACCGGTCAGCTCGTGCACGGCGGCGACGGTGTCGTCACCGGCCGTCAGCACCGCCGTG
>DATEPR010000688.1:0-8470 GCA_035273045.1 Pseudonocardiaceae bacterium
TGCGCAAGCCGGCCAGCCGGACCACCTTCCTGCGGGAGATCCTGCCCGACACCGGCCGGTCCCGGAGCGATCAGCGGGAAACCCGGCCACCACCGGGGGACGAGATCGTGCTCGGCATGGACGGTGAGGTCCGCATCGAGCTGGAGTCACTGCGCAAGCACGCGGTGATCTTCGCCGGATCGGGTACCGGCAAGACCGTGCTGCTGCGTCGGATCGTCGAGGAGTGCGCGCTGCACGGCGTGTCGGCGATCGTGCTGGACCCGAACAACGACCTTGCCCGGCTGGGTGACGCCTGGCCGCGGCCGCCGGACGGCTGGCGACCCGGCGACGCCGAGACGGCCGCCGAGTACGTCGCCAACACCGAGGTGGTGGTGTGGACGCCGGGTCGCGCCGGCGGGCGGCCGCTGTCCTTCCATCCGCTGCCGGACTTCGCGGGCGTGCGGGACGACGCGGACGAGTTCACCGCCGCCGTCGAGGCAGCCGTCGCCGGTCTGGTGCCACATGCCAGGGTCGGTGGCATCGCCAAGGCAGCCGTCCGCGGCCAGGCGGTGCTGCGCGAGGCGTTGACGTACTACGCGGGCCGGCGGGATCGCAGCCTGAGCGGGTTCGTCGACCTGCTCGCCGAACTGCCGGACGGGGTGAGCAAGCTGAGCACCGCCACCAGGATGGCGGCGGACATGGCCGAGACGTTGCGGGCGGCGATGGTGAACGATCCGCTGCTCGGCGGTGCGGGCGAGCCGGTCGATCCGGCGGCGCTGCTCACGCCGGCGGCGGGCCGGCGGGCGCGGATCTCGGTGATCAGTTTCATCGGGTTGCCGTCCAACGAACAGCGGCAGGGATTCGTCAGCCAGCTCCAGTTGGAGGTGTTCGCCTGGATCAAGCGCAACCCGGCGGTGGACCGGCCGCTCGGCGGGCTGTTCGTGATGGACGAGGCACAGACGATCGCGCCGTCCGGCGGGTGGACGGCGAGCACCCAGAGCACCATCCTGCTCGCCTCGCAGGCCCGCAAGTACGGGCTCGGTCTGCTGCTCGCCACCCAGGCCCCCAAGGGCCTGCACAACCAGGTCACCGGCAACGCGACGACGCAGTTCTTCGGCCGCCTGAACAGCCCGGCACAGATCGCCGCGGCGAACGAGATGGCGCGGGCCAAGGGCAGCGCGATCGAGGACATCTCGCGACTCGAACGTGGCCAGTTCTACGTCACCGGCGAGACGTTCGGCTTCCGCCGCATGCGGGCGCCGCTGTGCCTGAGCTACCACCCGCGCAGCCCGCTGCGCCTGGAGGAGGTGCTGGACCGGGCCCGCGACGGCCGCTGACGTCACCGGCTGCTTGTGGCGGGTGCCACAAGCAGGGGGAACGGTGGCGGAGGGGGCTCTGGCGTGCGGCTATGCTCCCGACACGTGACTTCTCAGGTGACGCTCACGAGCACCCGGTGGCGGCAGGTGTTGCTGGTGCTGCTCGCGGTGAACAGCGGCGCGACCGACGCGATCGGGTTCGTATCGCTCGGCGGCGCGTTCACCAGCGTGATGACCGGGAACATGGTGCTGATCGGCCTGTCCGCGGCCAAGTTGGACGGCGCGGTGGCGCTGCGCTCCGTGCTGGCGATCGTGCTGTTCATGGCTGGGTCTGTGGCCGGCAGCCGGGTCGCCGGCCGGCCGGCGCGGGACGATCCGCTGTGGCCCCGTGGGGTGAACCGTGCGCTGTGGATCGAACTGGCCGCGTTCGGCGTCTACGCCATCAGCTGGTGGGCGTCCGGCAACCACCCGACCGGGAACGTGCAACTCGTGGCGCTGAGCGCGAACGCCGTCGCGCTGGGCGTGCAGAGCAGCGCCGTGCTGCGCTTCCGGGTCCACGGCCTGTCCACGACGTACATGACGGGCACGCTGACGACGATGATGGCCGCGCTCGCCGCCGGCCGGCATCCGCGCCACGTGCTGCCGAGCGCCGAGATCATCGTTGGCCTGATCGCTGGAGCGGCTGCCGCGACGCTGCTTACGGCATTCGTACCCGTTGCCGCGCCGGTGCTTCAGCTGGGCCTGGTCCTGGCTGTGATCGTGACCTCGTCGCTGCGCTCGGCCGACGCCTGAGCATGTCCGCTACCACCGCGCCCGGCTGGCGAGTCCTCGCCACTGTCGCGCGAAGGCGGCTTACTGCTGCTCCCGGTCAGCCGGTCGCCGGGCACGCCCACGGAAGGACCGCAGATCGTCGATGCACTCGTGCAGGGCGACCTAGCGCTCACCGTCGAGCTCCTGGCGTAACGACCGGGCCGCCTCGGCTTCCGTACGGGCCGGCAGCCGGTCCACTTCGGACTGGACACACGCCTCAACCTGGTCGCGAACGTACCCGCCGAGCACGTCCGCAACCGACGACCCGCTTCCGGCCGGCTCACCGGACACACCGAGAAGGGACGCGAGGCTGTCACCGGACGTCCAGTCGCCAGCGTTCGCGTTCCGTCGCGACGTGAGCGCACGACGCCAACTCGCGCCCGGCGCGGTACGCCGCCAACACGTCCCGGGCGCGCCGCCCTGGTCAGACGTCAGCCACCGCCGGGAGGTCGGCGAGCTGGTCCGCCGTCAACCGCATGCCGCCGAACGTCACCTGGGTCGCGGCCATACCGGCTGAGTACCCACTACGACTCGACTCCGGTGTGGTCGGTGATGCCGGCGCGGCGCTGGTAGTCGTGGACCATGTCCAGCCGCGCCTGACCGGTCGGCCGGCGGCCCGGGCGGATGTCGCACGCCAGTGCCTTGACCTCCTGGATGTGCGTGTTGGGGTCCAGGCTGATCGACGTCAGCTCGTTGGCGGCGTCCCCTGTGGACAGACCGTTCGGTCCCCAGTGGTAGGGCAGTCCCACCTGGTGCAGGCGCCTGCCCTGCACGGTCAGCGTCGGAATCCGGTCGGTGACCATGACCCGCGCCTCGATGGCGTTGCGCGGGGTCACCACGGTGGCCCAGCCGCCGTGCTCCAGGCCACGCTCGGCGGCCAGTTCCGGGGACACCTCACAGAAGAACTCAGGTTGCAGCTCGGCGAGATAGGGCAGGGTCCGGCTCATGCCGCCCGCCGTGTGGTGCTCGGTCAACCGGTACGTCGTCGCCACGTACGGGAACACGTCCGACCCCGGCGCGCCCGGTGACGGCTGGAACCGGTTGTCCGGATGGACGAAGGGGGTGACCTCCCGGACCGGGTTGCGCTGCTGGCCGTACAGCAGGTTCGGCAGCGGCGAGTCCTGCGGTTCGTAGTGGGTGGGCAGCGGCCCGTCGGTGAGGCCGGCCGGCGCGTACAGCCACGCCCGGCCGTCGGCCTGCATGACGAACGGTTCGGCACCGGACAGCGCGGCGGCGCCGCGGGCGTCCTTCGGCGGCCGGTAGTCCGGCGCCTTGTCGGGCGCGAAGTCCGGCACGTCGTGACCGGTCCACTTACCCTGCTCGGCGTCCCACCACACGTACGCCTTCCGCTCGCTCCACGGCTTCCCGTCCGGGTCGGCCGCAGCGCGGTTGTAGAGGATGCGGCGGTTGGCCGGCCACGCCCAGCCCCACTCGGCGGCGACCCAGTTCTGCTCGCTCCCCGGCCGGCGCCGGGCGGCCTGGTTGACCCCGTCGGCGTAGGTGCCGCAGTAGATCCAGCAGCCGCACGTGGTCGACCCGTCCTCGGCGAGCTCAAGGTACGACGAGAGCGGCCGGCCCTCGGCGTCGAAACCGTTGATCTCGGCGAGCACCGCCTCGGCGTCCGGTTCGGCCAGCCGGCCCTTGGTCGGGTAGTCCCACGTGAGGTCCAGCAGCGGCCGGTCCATCGGGTCGGTCGAACCGGCGAGCTTCCGCCGGATGATCCGGCCCAGGTGGAACATGAACCACAGCTCGCTGCGGGCGTCGCCCGGCGGCTCGACCGCCTGGTGGTGCCACTGCAACATCCGCTGGGTGTTGGTGAAGCTGCCGTCCTTCTCGGTGTGCGCGGCCGCCGGCAGGAAGAACACCTCGGTCGCGATGTCCTCGGTGCGCAGTTCGCCGGTGGAGATCTCCGGGCCGTCACGCCACCACGTGGCGCTCTCGATCAGCGCCAGGTCGCGCACCACGAGCCAGTCCAGTTTGGCCATGCCGAGCCGCTGCATCTTCGCGTTCGCCGAGCCGACCGCGGGGTTCTCGCCGAGCAGGAAGTAGCCGCGGCAGTGGCCGGCCAGTTGGGCCATCACGGTCTCGTAGGTGCTGTGGCTGCCGGTCAGGCGGGGCAGGTAGTCGAAGCAGAAGTCGTTGTCCGCCGTGGCCGCGTCGCCCCACCATGCCTTCAGCAGGCTCACCACGTAGGAGCGCATGTCGGCCCAGTAGCCCTTGCGGGTGGACTCGGTGTCGACGAACGTGTCCAGGTCCTCGTTGCTGTGCGCGTGCGGCATCGGGATGTAGCCGGGCAGTATGTTGAACAGCGTCGGGATGTCGGTCGACCCCTGGATGGAGGCGTGGCCGCGCAGCGCGAGGATGCCGCCGCCGGGCCGGCCGATGTTGCCCAGCAGGCTCTGCAGGATCGACGCGGCGCGGATGTACTGCACGCCGACCGTGTGCTGGGTCCAGCCAACCGAGTAGACGAACGCGGTGGTGCGCTCACGGCCCGAGTTGGCGGTGATCGCGTCCGCGACCTGCTGGAACGTCGCCTGCGGTATCCCGCACACCTGCTCGACCAGTTCGGGGGTGTAGCGGGCGTAGTGCCGGCGCAGCACCTGGAAGACGCACCGCGGGTCGCGCAGGGTCGGGTCCGTACTCGGGTTGGGTATTTCGGCGCCGCCGGAGCCGTGCGCCTCGCCGCGGGCGGCGTGCCGTACCGACCTGTGCCGTGCCGATGTCGTGCCCGCGTCCTGCTCCCCGGCGAGCGCCCGGACGTCGGCGTTCTTGTACTGCCAGGTCGTGGTGTCGTAGTGGCGCTGTTCGACGTCCAGGCCGGAGAAGACGCCGTCCAGTTCCTCGGCGTCGACGAACTCGTCGGTCACGATGGTCGCGGCGTTGGTGTAGGCCAGGACGTAGTCGTGGAAGTACAGGTCGTTGCTGACCACGTGGTTGATCAGGGCGCCGAGGAACACGATGTCGGAACCGGCGCGCAGTGGCACGTGCAGGTCGGCCATGGCGCTGGTCCGGGTGAACCGAGGATCGACGTGGATGATCTTCGCGCCCCGCGCCTTGGCCTCCATCACCCACTGGAACCCGACCGGATGGCACTCGGCCATGTTCGAGCCCTCGATGACGATGCAGTCCGAGTTCTGCAGGTCCTGCTGGAATGTCGTGGCGCCGCCGCGACCGAACGAGGTACCCAGACCGGGCACCGTGGCGGAGTGTCAAATACGAGCCTGATTCTCGATCTGCACGGCCCCCAGCGCCGTGAACAGCTTCTTGATCAGGTAGTTCTCCTCGTTGTCCAGTGTGGCGCCACCGAGGCTGGCGATGCCCATGGTCCTGCGGGTGGTGACGCCGTCGACGTCCCACTCCCAGCCCTGCCGGCGGGCGGCGATCACCCGGTCGGCGATCATGTCCATCGCCGTGTCCAGGTCGAGGGTCTCCCATTCGGTGCCGTGCGGACGCCGGTAGAGCACCTTGTCCACCCGGTTGGGGCTGGTCACCAGTTGCTGGCTGGCCGAACCCTTCGGGCACAGCCGGCCACGGGAGACCGGCGAGTCCGGGTCGCCCTCGATCTGGACGACCTGCTCGTCCTTGACGTAGACGTTCTGGCCGCAGCCGACGGCGCAGTACGGGCACACCGACTTGACCACCCGGTCCGCGGTCCGGGTGCGTGCGGTCAGCGACTCGCTGGCCCGGCTCTTCGCCGCGGCGGCCCGGCCCAGCGGGTCCTCGCCACGCAGTTGCCGGTACACCGGCCAGTCACCGATCCACTGCCGGACACCCATCGTGTGCTCCCTCACGTCGCCGGGTGTTTCGCCTGGACTGTCATTACCCGTGCGCGACGAAGCCAAACGTCGAACCGCTCACCCGTGCGGTGCTCGATCGGCCGGGAATCCGGGTATCCCATGTGCGATGAGCACGGAATCCACCGACGTCGAACGAGTCGCCCACGCCTACTGCCCGCTGTGCGTGCCGGACCCGCGGCCGGGCGAGATCGTCACGGCGCTGTGCGGGGCGAGGCATCCGTTCTGGGGCCGGCGCGACCGGCCGGTCAGCACCTGCCCGGTGTGCCGCACCCTCGCCGCCGCCACCGTCTACGCGTGCGGTCACTCCGCCCAGAGCATCTGAGCACCGCTCAGACCTCGCCGTACTTGTCCACCCACTCCTTCGGCGGTCCGACGGTGGCGGCCTCGGGTCCGAAGCGCTCCGCGTAGGCGTCGTTGAGCGGACGCCACCGGTCACCGTGCCCGGCGGACTCGACACCGCCGCCGGCGACGTCGACGGCGAGGTTGTCCAGGCAGACGTGCCAGCCCGCGGCGTCCCTGGCGGCCTTGCCGATCTCGGCCATCGTCACGATCAGGGTGAGCACGGTCCCCGCGCCGTCGCCCGGGGCGAGTTCGAAGCGGACCACGTCCTCACCCCAGGTGAACTCCATTGTGGACGGTGGATCGAACGTGACCGTGGTGCCGGTCATCGGCGGCAGGTCGACGTCCGCGAAGCGGAACGTGAGGGTCGCGCCCGCGGCCCGGTCGCCGTCGATCGTGGTCGGGAACCACGCCGTGAGGTGGTCGTCCTCGGTGATGGCCTGCCAGACCGCGCCCGGCGGCTGGGGGAGTCGCCGCACGTAGCGGACGACGGCCCGGCCGTTGTCGATCTCCAGTTCGCCGAGGTGGTCCTCGGCCGTGTGCCCCGTCATGCTGTTCCCTCCGTCTCGTTCAGGTGGCGTTCGAGCGCGTCCAGCCGGCTCGCCCACAGCCGCCGGTAGGGGGCGAGCCATTCGTCGATGGCGCGCAACGGTTCGGGACGGACGCTGTAGAGCCGCCGCTGCGCGTCGACCCGGACGTCGACCAGCCCGGCTTCGCGCAGCACCTTCAGGTGCTTGGACACGGCGGGTTGGCTGACCGGCAGCGCGGCCACGATGTCGCCGACCGGGCGTGGACCGTCCAGCAGCAGATCGAGGATCTGCTGCCGGCGAGGCTCGGCGAGAGCGGCGAGCGCGGTGACCACGCCACCGAATATAACCATGACAGCATATAACTGGCAAGGACTATTGGCTGACCAGGCCCAGCCTCTCGGCGCTGGCCAGGAAGCGGTCCATGATGTCCGGCATGGATGGGCTGACCGAGGACGAAGCCGCGATCGTCTCGCTGGTGGGCGAGTTCGTCGACCGGGACGTGCGACCCGTCGCGCGGGAACTGGAGCACGCCAACACGTATCCGGAACGACTCGTCGACCAGATGAAGGCGATGGGCGTCTTCGGCCTGGCGATTCCCCGGCCGTGGGGCGAGGCGCAGGTGTCGACGCAGTGCTACGCCGCGATCACCGAGGAGCTGTCCCGGGGTTGGATGAGCCTGGCCGGCGCCATGGGCGGCCACACCGTCGTCGCCACACTCCTGGTCACCTACGGCACCCGGGAACAGCAGGACAGGTACCTGCCCAAACTCGCCACCGGCGAGATCCGCGCCGCCATGGCGCTGACCGAACCCGGTGGCGGCTCCGACCTCCAGGCGATGCGCACCACCGCCCGCCGCGACGGCGACCAGTACGTGGTCAACGGGTCGAAGACGTGGATCACCAACGCCCGCCGGTCCGGGCTGCTGGCGCTGCTGTGCCGGACCGACCCGGCGGCCACCCCGGCGCACCGCGGGATCAGCGTCCTGCTGGTGGAACACGGACCCGGATTCCACGTGTCGCGGGACCTGCCCAAGCTCGGCTACAAGGGCCTGGAGAGCTGCGAGCTGGCCTTCGACGACTTCCGCGTGCCGGCGTCGGCGCTGCTGGGCGAGACCGAGGGCCACGGCTTCGCGCAGATGATGCGCGGACTGGAGATCGGCCGGATCCAGGTGGCCAGCCGGGCCGTCGGGGTCGGCCGGGCCGCGCTGGAGGACTCGCTGCGCTACGCGCAGCAGCGGGAGAGCTTCGGCCAGCCGATCTGGCAGCACCAGTCGATCGGCAACTACCTGGCCGACATGGCGACCAAACTGGAAGCCGCGCGCCAACTCGTCCACTACGCCGCCCGCCGCTACGACTCCGGCGAACGGGTCGACATGGAAGCGGGCATGGCGAAGCTGTTCGCGTCGGAGACGGCCATGGAGATCGCGTTGAACGCGGTGCGCATCCACGGCGGCTACGGCTACTCCACCGAGTTCGACGCCGAGCGGTACTTCCGGGACGCTCCGCTGATGATCGTCGGTGAGGGCACCAACGAGATCCAGCGCACCGTGATCGCCAGGCAACTGGTCAAGCGTTACCGGCTCCCGTTGGCCGCCGGCCGTGCCATGCTGTGCCTGGCGATGAGGTGGACTGGGGGGAGTGCGCCGATGAGTCCCGCGGCCAGGAGAGGCATCCTGATCGGCGGGATCCTGAGCATGATC
>DATEPR010000689.1:0-15741 GCA_035273045.1 Pseudonocardiaceae bacterium
AACTGGCCCGCCACGGCGACCGGGTCGAACTGCACCCGCAGGACGAGGACGGCCTGCTCGACGTGACCGGCCTGCTCGCCCGGCCGGAGCCCGGGACCGCGATCTACTGCTGCGGCCCGGAACCGCTGCTGGCCGCCGTCACCGCGGCGAGCGCGCACTGGCCGGCGAGCGCGCACTGGCCGGCGGGCGTGCTGCACGTGGAGCGGTTCACCCCGGTCGAGGACACCGGGGACCGGCGGCCCATCGAGGTCGAACTGGCCAGGTCCGGGCGGACCGTGCGGGTGCCGGCCGACTGCTCGATCCTGGCCGCGGTCGAGGCGGCCGGGGTGGCCGTGCTGTCGTCGTGCCGCGAGGGCACGTGCGGGACGTGCGAGACCGACGTGCTGGACGGCGTGCCCGACCACCGCGACTCGCTGCTCACCGACGCCGAACGGGCGGCCGGCGACACCATGCTGATCTGCGTGTCCCGGGCCGCCGGCGACCGGCTGGTGCTCGACCTGTAGGCCGGTGATCAGGGACGATGTCATGATGGCTGGTGGGGACGGGCGGACGGTGACCGGGCGGGCGCTGGCCATGCTCGCCGCGTTCACCCCGGACGCGCCGGAACTGACGCTGAGCGAACTGGCCAGGCGGGCCGGTGTCAGCCTGCCCACGGCGCACCGGCGGGCGGCGGAACTGCTGGCCTGGGGCGCGCTGGAACGCACGGTCGACGGCCGCTACCACATCGGGTTGCGGCTGTGGGAGGTGGCGTCGCTGGCGCCGCGCGGGCTGGGCCTGCGGGAGGCGTCCATGCCGTTCCTGGAGGACCTGTACGAGATCACCCGGGAGAACGTGCAACTCGCGGTTCGTGAGGGCGCCGAGGTGGTGTTCGTGGAACGGATCGCCGGGCGGGACGCGGTGGCCGTGCTGACCAGGGTCGGCGGCCGGTTCGCCCTGCACGCCACCGGGGTCGGATTGGTGCTGCTCGCGCACGCGCCGGTCGAGGTGCAGGAGCGGGTGCTCGGGTCGCGGCTGGACCGCTACACCGACAAGACCATCACCGATCCGGTGGCGATCCGGACGGTGTTGGCGAACGTCCGGTCCCGCGGTTACGCGGTCAGCGACGGCCAGGTGACCCTGGACGCCCTGTCCGTCGCCGCGCCGATCGTGCACCGGACCGGCGAGGTGGTCGCCGCCGTGTCGCTGGTCGTGCACGCCGACCGGGCCGACCCGGCGGCGTTGGCGCCGGTCGTCCGGGCCGCCGCCCGGGGCATCTCCCGCGAACTCGGTGGTCACCCGGTCCGGGGTGGACGCTAGCCTGCGGCTGTGCGCGTCCTCGACCGGCGGCGCCTGAACCGGGCCAGCCTGCACCGGCAGTTGCTGCTGGCGCGGGCCGAACTGCCGGTGCGGGACGCGGTCGAGCACGTCGGCGGGCTCCAGGCGCAGGCACCGAACGCGCCGTACGTCGGGCTGTGGAGCCGCGTCGCCGGCTTCCGCCCGGACCGGCTCGCGACCGCGCTGACCGACCGCGAACTGGTCCGCACGCCCCTGCTGCGCGGCACCGTGCACCTGGTCACCGCGGCCGACGCCGTCGCCTGGTACCCGCTGGTGCGGGACGTCCTGGTGCGCGTGTTCCGCACCAACTTCGCCCGCCGCCTGCCCGGTGTCGACGTCGACGAGCTGGTCGCCGAGGGCACGGCGCTGCTGCGCACCCCGATGACCAGAGCGGAACTGGGCGCGGCGCTGGCCCGGGACCGCCCGGACGCCGACCGGAACGCGCTGGCCTACGCCGTCACCTGCCTGGTGCCGCTGGTCCAGGTGCCGCCGCGCGGGCTGTGGGGCCGGACCGGCCAGGCCACCTGGACACCCACCGCCGCCTGGACACCGGTCACCGCCACGGCCACCCCGGCCGATCTGGTGCGCCGCTGCCTGGCCGCGTTCGGCCCGGCCACCGTGCGGGACGTCCGCACCTGGTGCGGGATCGGGCTGGGCGACGTGATCGCCGGAATGGACCTGCGCACCTACCGCGACGAGCACGGCGCCACGCTGTACGACCTGCCCGACGCCGAGCTGCCCGACCCGGACGTGCCGGCGCCGCCGAGGTTCCTGCCGGAGTACGACAACCTGCTCCTGTCCTACGCCGACCGGGACCGGGTCGGCGCCGGCCACCGGGCCGTGCCGCTGCCACCCGGACCGGGCGCGGTCACCGGTTCGGTGTTGGTGGACGGCTTCTGGCGGGCCAACTGGCGACTGCACACCGGGCCGGCACGACTGATCGTGGAGCCGTTCGACCGGCTGCCCGAGCGGAACGCCGTCGAGGCGGAAGCCGCCCGGCTGCTCGCCCTACTCGCGCCCGACGCGGACCGGCCGGAGGTGGTGGTCACCCGGCCATGACACCCGACTACGGCGCTGCGCTGCGCGCCCGGCTGGGCCAGCCGGTCTGGCTGAAGCGGCTGGCCAGCAGCCCACGCTCGCTCGTCTGGCTCGCCGAGGTCGGCGGCACGCCGGTGGTGGTCAAACAGGTCGCCGGCGGCGCGGACGCGGGCGGCCGGTTCGACCGCGAGGTGACCGCGCTGCGGCTGGCCGCCCGGGCCGTCGAGCCGGTCAGCCCGGCACTGCTCGGCGTGGACGCCGAACACCGGGTCCTGGTGCTGGAGCGCCTGACCGAAGGCCCGCTGCCGGCCGACTGGCCGGTCCACTACGCGACCGCGCTGGCCCGGCTGCACGCCACCACGACCGCCGCCGACGCCGGCGCGCTCCCCCGGTGGGCGCCACCGGGACCGGCCGACGCCGAGGCGTTCGGAAAGTTCGCGCTGGCACTGGGAGTTCCGCTGCCGGGCGGGGTCGCCGGCGAGCTCGGCGCGCTGCTCGACCGGCTCGCCGCACCGTCCGGTTTCGCGCTGCTGCACGGCGATCCCTGCGCGGGCAACGACTGCTACGCCGCCGGTGCCCGGTTCCTGGACCTGGAGCAGGCGGCGCTGGGCGACGGGACGACCGAGCTGGCGTACCTCCGGATCGGCTTCCCGACCTGCTGGTGCGTCACCGCACCGGCCGCCGGACTGATCGACGACGCCGAACGCGCCTACCGGGCCGAATGGCGCCGGACCACCGGCGCCGAACCGGCGGGCAGCCTGGCCGACGCCTGCGCCGGCTGGCTGCTGCGCGGTGACGCGCTCGTGCCGAAGGCCGACCGGGGCAGCGGGGACCTGCTCGCCCGCGCGGTCGCCGCGGACTGGCCGTGGGGCACGGCGACGGCCCGGCAGCGGCTGCTGCACCGGCTCGGTGTCGTCGCGGCACTGGACTCCGCCGAGCTGGCCGGTTTCCGGCGACTGTGCGGACGGATCCGGGCCGCGATGGCGGACCGCTGGCCGGAACTCGCACCGCTGCCCACCGATCGCGGCACGGCCGAGATCATCCAGTGATCAGCCACAAAATGGTTCGGTCCGCCACCGAACAGTTTCCCGGTAATGTACTCAGAGGCCTTACCAACTGTCATCGGTAAATGTACGCCGCATTCGGAGTAATAAGGTGTCCGGCGGTGGACACTGCTGTCCCGGTCGTGTAGACACGATCAGCGTGCGTTCAAACACTGGACGTGCGCGTGGCCCCACGAGCAGTTCTCCTGGGGCGTCGCGTGCGCGTCCTTCCCGAACAGCCCGCCGAGTCCGTGTGTGATCGGAGACGATGAGACCAGCGTCGTTATGGCTTGCTGACGAGTACTTCCTGATCGCTCACCGGGACTACGACGGCCGGCCACGCCTAAATTCGTCTGCACTGGCCCTGGGTATCGCGGGCGCACTGCTGATCGAACTCGCTTTGCACCGCAAGATTAGGATCAATCCACAGCAGTTGGAACTCATCGTGGCCAATCCCGACCAGCCTCCACCTGATGCGACCGCGCACGCGATAATGGATCAGCTCATCGCCGAACCCGAGATCATGTCGATTTCGACGTGGTTGCAGTTTCTCGGTCAGACCGGGACGCAGCGGGTGGCGGACCGGTTGATCCGCAGCGGGGTGGTGCGGCCACAGCTGACCGGGCCGCCGTGGCGCAGGACGGTGCTGCATCCGCCGCTGGACGCCAACGAGGCCATCCTGCCCGCCGTCCGGATCAGGGGGGTGGCCAGCCGGCAGGAACCGGTCGAGCTGTCCGACGCCCTGCTGACCGGTCTCGCGGCGGCCACCGGACTGGACAGCTTCCTGCTGCAGGACCTGGACGCCGACGGCCGTCAGTTCCTGCGCGAGGTGATCGCACAGCTGCCCCGCCCGCTGATGTGCCTGATCGCCGAAACGAAAGCCGCCGTGGGCGCCGCCGTGCTGGCTCGGCGGCGCTGACTTCAGCGCCAGCGTTCGTCCACCGTTCCACATCATCCCTTGGAGTCCATGATGGACAAGAAGCCGCACGCCGCGAGCAATGTCGCGGCGGCGCTGGCGCACGACCGACTGGGTACGACGCGGATCACCCAGTTCGCGCTCAGCGCGGCTGCCACGCTGACCGTTGTCGCCGGCGTGTTCCCGACCGGATACGCCGTCACCGGCATCACCGGCATCCCGGCCGCGTTCGTACTGCTGGGCATCGTGCTGATCGTGTTCTGTGTCGGCTACAACGCCATGTCCCGCCGTATCTCCAACGCGGGCGCCTTCTACGCCTACATCGCGCAGGGCGTGTCCCGGCCGGCCGGCGTCGCCGCCGCCTGGATCGCGATGCTCTGCTACAACCTGCTGCAGGTCGGCCTGTACGGGATCTTCGGCGGGCTGGGCGCGCCGCTGCTGAACTCGGCGCTGCACACGAACCTGCCGTGGTGGGGCTGGTCACTGATCGCCTGGGCGATCGTGGCCGTGCTCGGCCTGGCGCAGGTGGAGTTCAACGGGTCGGTGCTGGGCCTGCTGATGCTGGCCGAGGTCATGCTGATCCTGGTCTACTTCGGCGCCTTCGTGTCGCACCCGTCCGGTGGACACGTCACCGCCACCACGTTCCTGCCCAGCCACCTGTTCGTGTCCGGCTGGGGGTCGCTGCTGGTCATCGCCGTCACCGGCTTCGTCGGGTTCGAGTCGGCCGCCTTCTACTCCGAGGAGGCCAAGGACTCGCACCGCACGGTCCCGGTCGCCACCTACGTCGTGGTGGGGCTGATCGCGCTGCTGTACTGCCTGTCCTCCTGGGCCATGACGGTGGTCACCGGGCCGGACCACATCGTCGCGCAGTCCCAGCGCCAGGGCGGTGACCTGGTGTTCAACCTGGCAGCGCAGACCCTGGGCGCGGCGTGGAGCACCGTCGGGCACGTGCTGCTGCTGACGTCGGTGTTCGCCGCGATGATCTCCTACCACGCCTCCGCGTCCCGCTACGTGTTCTCGCTGGGCCGCGAGGGGGTGCTGCCGTCGGTGTTCGGCCGGACGCTGCCGCGGACCGGCGCCCCGCTGTGGGGTTCGTTGACCCAGACGGTGATCGGCTTCGCCGTGATCGTCGGCTACGCCTCGGCCCACCTGGACCCGATGGTGAACCTGTTCTTCTGGCTGGGCACCACCGGCGGGTTCGGCGTGCTGGTGCTGCTGGCGGCGACGTCGGCCGCGGTGATCGGCTACTTCCGGCGCAGGGGCGGGGAGAACGTGTGGCGCTCGGTGATCGCGCCGTTCCTCACCCTGCTCGCGCTGGCCGCCGCGGTCGTGCTGTCCGTGGCGAACTTCGCGACGCTGCTCGGCGTGGACAGTCATTCGGCCGCGCGCTGGGCCTTCCCGGCGGCGTACCTGGTGATCGCGTTCGGCGGCGTGCTGTGGGCCACGGTGCTGCGCATCCGGCGGCCCGAGGTGTACCAGCGGATCGGCCTCGGCGTGACCGCGGAGACCGGCCGCTCCACCGCCCTCGGCACCGAGGGCGACTCCTTCGACAGAGCGGGTTCGTTGTTATGACCAATGTGGAGATCCTGAATGACGTAGCGATAGTCATGGCCGGACCGGACGAGGCGCCGGTGGCCGCCGGGATCATCGCGGACGCCTTCGCGTCGCTCGCCGTTTCGGCCTGGCTGGTGCCCGACGCCGGGCAGCGCAGGACCGTGGTGGAACAGGACATGCTGATCTGGACCACGCACGCGATCAAGCACGGCCTGATCAGCCTGACGGTGGACGAGACCGGTGTCGCGGTGTGGTTCCCGACCGCGGAACCGGTGCCCGACCCGGACGACTACGCCGAGCGGCTGGACGCGGCCTGCGGGCCGTGGGCGGAGCGGTTCCGGATGCTCGACCGGACGTTCGCGATCCACCACCCGCACGGTGAGCCGCACCACCACCTCGCGTTCCTCGCGGTCCGGCCGGGACACCAGGGTGAGGGCATCGGCACCGCGCTGCTGCACCACCACCACGAGATGTACCCGGACGTGGCCATGTACCTGGAGGCCAGTTCCCGGGAGTCGCGGGCGCTCTACCTGCGCCACGGCTACCTGGACCGGGGGCGGTTCACGCTGCCCGAGGACGGCCCGCCGCTGTGGTCGATGTGGCGGCCGCCGACGGAGATGTACTGACGGCTACGGACGGCCGGGGAGGGCGCCGGATTCCGGCGCCCTCCCCCGTTCGCGCTTGCCACTCGGGGCCTAATGGACTAACGTTAAGTCCGAGCGGTCGGAGGTTACCAGCATGGCCTCCGACTGCTCGTTCACGTCAGTGGCCGGCTCCGGTCCGCTGCACCCGGGCCGCGGTGCGCTCCAGGTGCGCCTTCATCAGCTCGGTCGCCTTCGGCACGTCCCGGTCCCGCACGGCGTGCACGAACCGGCGGTGCTCCTTCACGCCCAGCTTGCCCATGGCCGGCGCCGCCTCCCTGGCCGCCTTCAGCGACGTCAGCATCGGCCGGTGGAACGGGCCGAGCAGCATCTCGATCGCGCCGTTGTGCGCCAGCCTGGCCACGGCGATGTGGAAGTCGGCGGACATCTCCATCGTGTAGGTGCCGTCCGCGATCGCGGCGTCCGCCTCGTCGCACATCGCCAGCAGGCGGGCGATGTCCTCCTCGGTGGCGCGCTCGCAGACGATCGGCACGATGCCCAGTTCCAGCACCAGCCTGGCCTCGGTGACCTCGACCGCCGTGATGGACGGCGACATGGTCAGGTAGTCCTCGATCCCCCGGCCGATCCGGTCGCTGGTCGGCGTGGTGATGTACGCGCCGCCGCGCGCCCCCACCTTCACCGTCACCAGGCCGCCCGCCTCCAGGATGCGCAGCGCCTCCCGCACGGTCACCCGGCTGACGCCGAACCGGTCGCACAGGTCACGTTCGGACGGCAGCCGCTCCCCGGCGCGCAGCTGACCGTCCTGGATCAGCTCCCGGATCTGGTCCACGATGGCCTGCGACGCCCTGGCCAGGCTGACCGGGTTGAACAGGTCGTCGGTGTCCCGCTGCGCGGTGTTGGCGGCCCGGCCCGGCCGTGGTTGATTCATGCGGCGCCCCCTGTCGGAGAAATTCCCTGACCACTATATCTGTTGGAAGTATGGTCTAACCAATAGCCGCCGCTTTGTCCGCGTCGGTGTCGCTATGCTGTCCGCGGTGAGCACGGTCAACTGGTCCGGGAACCACGTCTTCGCGGCCGGCCGCACGCTGCGGCCGCGCACCATGGCCGAACTGCGGTCGATGGTCAGGTCGGCGTCGAGATGCAAGGCCGTCGGCACCCGGCACAGCTTCCACGACATCGCCGACTTCGCTGGTGGCACGCTGATCGACGTGTCCGAAATGGACCGTCCACTGGAGATCGGCGAGGGCACGGTGACGGTGGGCGCCGCCGTCCGCTACGGCGACCTGGCCCGGCCGCTGGACGCCGCCGGCTGGGCCCTGGCCAACCTGGCGTCACTGCCGCACTGCACGGTGGCCGGGAGTGTCGCCACCGCGACACACGGGTCCGGCCAGCACAACCAGAACCTGTCCGCCGCCGTGGTCGGGCTGGAACTGGTCACCGCGGACGGCGAGGTGCGCACGTTCACCAGGGCCGACCCCGAGTTCCCCGGCCTGGTGGTGGGGCTGGGCGCGTTCGGCGTCGTCACCGCCGTGACGCTGGAAACCGTGCCCACGTACCGGGTTCGGCAGAGCGTGTTCGACCACCTGCCGTGGGACGCCGTGTTCGACTGGTTCGACGAGATCCAGGACGCCGCCTACAGCGTCAGCCTGTTCACCACGTGGGCCGAGGACACGGTGCGCCAGGTGTGGCTGAAGACCGTCGCCGACGGGCCGGACCAGCCGCGCACCGACTTCTACGGTGCGCCGGCCGCCGACTCACCGCGCCATCCGGTGGCCGGAATGCCGCCGGCCAACTGCACCGAACAACTGGGCGTCGCCGGGCCGTGGTACGACCGGATTCCGCACTTCCGGCTGGAGTTCACGCCCAGCGCGGGCGCCGAACTCCAGTCCGAGTTCTTCGTTCCCCGGCGGGACGCGGTCGACGCGCTGCGCGCGGTGCGCGAACTGGCCGACGTGGTCGCGCCGCTGCTGTTCGTCTCGGAGATCCGCACCGTCGCCGGCGACGACCTGTGGCTGAGCCCGGCCCACGGCGGTGACCGGGTCGCCATCCACTTCACCTGGCGGCCGCTGGACGAGGTGCCGCGGGTGCTGCCGGTGATCGAGGAGCGGCTGGCGCCGTTCGGGGTCCGGCCGCACTGGGGCAAGCTGTTCCACGGCGACGTCGCCAACCGCTATCCCCGGCTGCGCGACTTCCGCGCGCTGGCCCGCCGGCTGGACCCGGACGGCAGGTTCGCCAGCCCGTTCCTGCGCCGCACCGTGCTGGGCTGACCTCACGGGTGCATCCGGGCGCCCTTGAGCACCTTGTCCACCACGTTGCGCGCGGTGTGCAGCGCGATGCCGACCAGGTCGAGCTGGTCGCGCGGCACGGCGGCCACCGCGGCCCGGTTGGCCTCGTCGTGGCCGGTGGCGAACAGGTCGGACGTGTACACGCTGAGCGCGAGACCCCGCCGCACGGCACGCTCGTGCGCCGCCGTGACGGTCTCCTTGGCACCCTGGAACACCAGCACCGGCTGGCGGAACATCGGCAGGTAGGGCGTGCCGTCCGCGTCCCGGTACGGCTCGCCGATCAGGTCCGGGTTCGTCCCGGCCAGGCCGCTGACCAGGAACGCGCACACGTTCAGGCGCTGCCACGGCAGCAGGTCGTCGCGCAGCAGCACCGCGATCTTGGTGTCGAATCGCACCCGGTCAGCGTGGCCGGCCGGGTGGCATCGGGTCTTGTACGATCCTGACGTGGTTCCCCGCCAGGAGATCACCGCATGGCGGCCACCGGTGGACGGCATCAGCGAGGTCTTCCACGCCCGTTTCGTCGAGCACGCCTATCCGGTGCACACTCACGACACCTGGACGCTGTTGATCGTCGACGACGGTGCCGTGCGGTTCGACCTGGACCACCACGAGCGCGGCGCGCGGCGTTCCGAGGTGACACTGCTACCGCCGCACGTGCCGCACGACGGCCGCGCGGCCACTCCCCTGGGTTTCCGCAAGCGGGTGCTGTACCTGGACGAGTCGGTACTGGACGCCCGGCTGGCCGGCGCGGCCGTGGACCATCCCGGGCTGCGCGACGCGGCGCTGCGCCGCCGCGTCCACCAGTTGCACGGCACCCTGGCCGGTCCCGGTGACGAACTGGAGGCGGCCAGCCGCCTGGCGCTGATCGTGGACCGGCTGCGCCGGCACCTGGGCGCCGGCCAGGACACCCCGCCGGCCGGCCGGACCGTGGCCCGGCGGCTGCGGGAACTGCTGGACGAACGGGTCACCGACGGACTGAGCCTGACCGAGGCGGCCGGCCTGCTGCACGTCCACCCGACGCACCTGGTGCGGGCGTTCACGGCCGAGTTCGGCATCGCGCCGCACCAGTACCTGACCGGGCGGCGGGTCGACCTGGCCCGGCACCTGCTGCTGGCCGGGATGCGGCCGGCCGACGTGGCGCCCGCCGCCGGCTTCTTCGACCAGGCCCACCTGACCAGGCACTTCCGCCGGATGCTGGGCACCAGCCCGGCCCGCTACGCCCACGCCCGGTGACGGCTACCGTGCGTGTCGTCACGTCGCTGAAGGACCAGCCCCTGGCGGTGATCCGCGCCCTGGACGCGCGGTCCGGCCGGGCCGAGGCCGGCGCGTGCGTGCTGGAGGGTGCCGCGCTGATCGCCCAGGCGGTGGCGGCCGGTGCCACGCTGCGGTTCGCGGTGCGGTCCGACGAAGCGGCGGACATCCCCGGCCTGCAACGGGTTCCGGTGTACCAGGCGCGTGGTTCACTGCTGCGGCAGGCGGTGCGGCTGGCCCGGCCGGTGGACTGGGTGGCGGTGGCCGAACTGGCGCCGGAGGGCGGCGACTACGGCGACTTCGCCGTGGTGCTGGACGGTGTCCGTGATCCCGGCAACCTCGGCACGATCGTGCGGACCGCCGTGGCGCTGGGCGTCCACGACGTGGTGTGCACCGACGCGGAGACCGACCTGACGAGCAGGCGGGTGCTGGACGCCTCGCGGGCCGCCGTGCTGCGGGCCGCGATCCATCGCCACGCCACGCCGCTGGCGGCCGTGTCCGCGTTGCGGCGCCAGGGTTTCGAGGTGGTCGCGACGAGCTCGCGGGGCACGGTCGACCAGGCGGACGTCCGGTTGCGCGGCGGGCGGGTGGCGCTGGTGGTGGGCAACGAGACCGACGGCGTGCGGCCGGAGGTGCTGGGCGCGGCCGACCACGTGGTGCGGATCCCGATGGCCGGTGGGGTGGAGTCGCTGAACGTGGGCGTGGCCACCGGGATCAGCCTGTACGAGCTGCGGCGGCTGGCCCGTGGCTGACTGGGCCGGCATCCGGCGCGACCGAGTGCTGTTCGCCGACGACGCCGCCCTGGTGCTGGACAAGCCGGCCGGTCTCGCGGTGACCGGCGAGCGGCACGACACCGACCTGGTCCGGCTGGCCGCCGACGCGGGGGAAACCCTGTTCCCGGCGCACCGGATCGACAAGGTCACCTCCGGCGCGGTGCTGTTCGCCCGTGAGCTGCGCCACCACGGCGACCTGACCCGCCAGTTCAACCGGCGCACCGTCGGCAAGGCGTACCTGGCCGCGACCCCGACCACCGGCCTGCCCGACCGCGGCGTGATCGACCTGCCGCTGAGCGTCGGCCGCAAGAGCCGGGTCCGGGTCGCCGCCGACCGCGACCGCATCCGGGCCGACGGCGACCGGTGGTCGGTGGCGCCGGACGACGTGTTCACCCACGTCCGCACCTACCCGTCGGTGACCACGTTCGCCACGGTGTGGGCCGACGAGCGGCACACCCTGCTGGTGGTGCGGCCGCTCACCGGGCGGCGGCACCAGATCCGGGTGCACCTGGCCTGGATCGGCCACCAGTTGGCCGGTGACCCGCTGTTCGACCGGTCCGGCGCGGCCGGCCGGACGCTGCTGCACTCCTGGCTGCTCGCCTTCGACGCGGCCTGGCTGGGCGGCCGCCGGATCGAGGTGGCAGCGGTGCCCGGCAACGATTTCTGGACACCGCTCGGCGGCCGGCCGGACGGTGTGCTGGCCACGGCACGGCAGCGACTGGCCGGTCTGGCCGACCTGGTCGGCGAGGTGCCCGCCGAAGACGACGAGGAATGACGTTTCGTCGGGGTCGAAACGATCCGTTCCTACGTTGAGGGCATGAGCGGAACGACCGCAGTTGCCCGTGATCGGCGGGGACCTGTCGGCGTCGGTCAGCGGGCCGCAGTGGGTCGTGGACGGCTGCGTGTTGATCGGCCGGCTGGTGTGCGGGTCCGGTGCGGCGGTCACGGCGGTGGCCGTGCCACGGCGGAATAGCCAGGCCGCCGCGATCGTTGACGGCGGTAGTTGATGACGCAACTACTTGGGAACGTGGTGAGCACGATGCAGTTCGGGATCTTCACGGTCGGCGACGTCACGCCGGACCCGACGACGGGCCGGACGCCGAGCGAGCACGAGCGCATCAAGTCGATGGTGCGGATCGCGCTGAAGGCCGAGGAGGTCGGCCTCGACGTGTTCGCCACCGGCGAGCACCACAACCCGCCGTTCGTGCCGTCGTCGCCGACCACCATGCTGGGCTACGTCGCGGCACGCACCGAGCGGCTCATCCTGTCCACGTCCACGACCCTGATCACCACGAACGATCCGGTGAAGATCGCCGAGGACTTCGCGATGCTGCAACATCTCGCGGACGGCAGGGTGGACCTGATGCTGGGCCGCGGCAACACCGGGCCGGTGTACCCGTGGTTCGGCCAGGACATCCGCGACGGGATTCCGCTGGCCATCGAGAACTACGCGCTGCTGCACGACCTGTGGCGCAAGGACGTGGTGGACTGGCAGGGCCGGTTCCGCACGCCGTTGCAGGGCTTCACGTCCACGCCGCGCCCGCTGGACGGGGTGCCGCCGTTCGTGTGGCACGGTTCCATCCGCAGCCCGGAGATCGCCGAACAGGCGGCTTACTACGGCGACGGATTCTTCGCCAACAACATCTTCTGGCCGCGCCAGCACTTCCAGCGGCTGATCGGGTTGTACCGGGAGCGGTTCGAGCACTACGGCCACGGCACGGCGGCGCAGGCGTACGTCGGCCTGGGCGGCCAGGTGTTCATGCGGCGCAACTCGCAGGACGCGGTGCGCGAGTTCCGGCCGTACTTCGACAACGCGCCGGTCTACGGGCACGGCCCGTCGCTGGAGGAGTTCACCGAGCAGACCCCGCTGACCGTCGGCAGCCCGCAGGAGGTCATCGACAAGACGTTGACGTTCCGCGAGTCGTTCGGCGACTACCAGCGGCAACTGTTCCTGATGGACCACGCCGGCCTGCCGCTGAAGACCGTGCTGGAACAGTTGGACATGCTCGGCGAGGAAGTGGTTCCGGTGCTGCGCAAGGAGTTCGCGGCCGGTCGCCCGGCCGGCGTGCCGGACGGACCCACCCACGCCTCGCTCGTGGCGGCCCACGCCGCCGTCCCGACGGCATGAACGGGAGATGACGATGAGTGCCCTGCGGTTGGTCGTCGTGTCAGCCGGCCTGAGCCAGCCCTCGTCCACCCGGCTGCTGGCGGACCGGCTCACCAGGGCGGTCCGCACCCGGCTGGTCGAGGACGGCCGGACCGCCGACCTGACCGTGATCGAGCTGCGTGACCTGGCGGTCGACATCGCCAACGACATGGTCACCGGATTCGCCAGCCCGGTGCTCGCCGAGGCGATCGACGAGGTCGCGCACGCGGACGGGCTGATCGTGGTGACGCCGATCTTCACCGCGTCCTACAGCGGCCTGTTCAAGTCGTTCTTCGACGTGCTGGACAACGACCTGCTGGCCGGCAAGCCGGTGCTGGTCGCCGCGACCGGCGGCACGGCCCGGCACTCGCTGGCGCTGGAACACGCGCTGCGGCCGATGTTCGCCTACCTGCGGGCGGTCGTGGTGCCTACGGCGGTGTACGCGGCGGCCGAGGACTGGGGCGGTGCCGGTGACGCGCACACCAGCCCGTTGGCCACCCGGATCACCAGGGCCGGTGATGAACTGGCCATGCTGATGACCGGCGCCCGCGCCACCCCGGCCGAACCGGAGGCACCGGCCGACGAGTTCGACCGGGTCACGCCGTTCGCGGAACAGCTCGCGGCCCTCAGGGCGCTGCCACCGCGCAGCGCCTGAGCACGCCGGCGACAGGCGTCAGCGTGCCGGCCACCCCGCGCCGGCGGCCGGCGCCGACGCGACCAGGACCTGACCGGTCCGGTCCGTCATCCTGACCTTGTCCATGCCGTGCCACTCGGCGGCCAGCACGTACAGCGTCCTGCCGTCCGGACCGCCCAGCATGCACGCGAAGCAGCCGCGGTCGACGGGCACCTCGGCCAGCACCTCGCCGCCCTCCCGCACCCGCACGCAGTGCCTGTTCGGCACGTCCGCGTACCACACGGCGCCTTCGGCGTCGACGCAGATCCCGTCCGGGCAGCCGGTGCCCAGATCGGCCCACACCCGGCCGGCGGACAGGCTGCCGTCGGCCGCGATGTCGAACGCCGTGAGCCGGTTGCCGTGCGACTCGGCCACGATCAGGGTGGCGTCGTCCGGCGTCACCGCCATGCCGTTGCCGAACGACAGGCCGGTCGCGACCTCGCGCGGCCCGCCGCCGGCCGGGACCAGCAGCACCTGGGTGCCGCTGTTCACGTACGTGTCGCCCCGGCCGTCGACCACGATCTCGTTGCAGTAGTCGGCCAGTCCGGTCAGGTCGGCGTGGGTCACCAGCGTGCCGTCCGGCTCCTGGCGCAACAGCAGGCTCTCCGGGCCGGACACCACCAGCATCCGGCCGTCCGGCAGCCAGTCGATGGAGTACGGAAACGTGGTCGGCACGTGCGCGACGGCCTCGCGGCGACCGTCGGCGCCGACGGTGACGATCTCGCCCGTGCACCAGTCGCACAGCCACAGCCGGCCCTCGTGCCAGCGGGGTGACTCGCCGATCGCGAGTCCGGTCAGCAGGATGTCGGCCATCACGTGACTCCTCGGTTGGGTGACGTTCACCGGCTACACGAACGGGCGTGGCCGGTTTCGACACTCCGAGGGGTCACGTGTCCAGGCGGGCTTCCCGCCTGGTGGGCTGGAACAGCTCGACCGGGTTGCCGGCGGGGTCCTCGATCAGGACCTGCCGCCCACCCACGCCGTCCACGACCTCGTTGCGGAACCGGACGCCGGCCGCGCGCAACTCGGCGACCGTGCCGTCCAGGTCCGCCACCTGTAGGGCGAACCGGTTCCACCCACCCGGCTCCGGCACCCGCCCGTCCGGCATGGCCGCGCCGCCGCCCGGGCCGCCACCGGGCGCGGACAGCACCAGTCGCAGGTCGCCCAGCGACATCATGGCGAACGTGGGCGCCGGGTGCATGACCTCGCTGAAGCCCAACCGGTCCCGGTAGAACGCGATCGCCGCGTCGACGTCGTCGACGATGTACCGGACGCTGACCGTCGCCATCTGCCACTCCCACCGGACGTTCCGTCGCGGCGACGGTAGTCCTATCCGGACGCCGTCGCCACCCGTTCGCGCAACGGCCGCAGCACGTCGGACACGTCGGCCAGCCGGTCGAACTCCCAGCACCGCTCCGCCAGCTCGGTGGCCGCGGCCGGCGTCAGGTAGGGCTGGGCCGCGCTGAGCAGCTTGTCCGCCAGCTCGTCGTCGGACAGCGGGTCGGCCGGTGTGCCCCGGTTCTGGTCCACGCGGTGCTCCACGACGGCACCGCCGGCCAGTTCGATCCGCACATGTGTGCCGCGCTTGGTCAGCTCCGGGTCGGCGACGACCCGGACCAGGCCGCGCAACGCCGCCACGGCCGGGTCGGCGGCCACCGCGTCGGTGAAATCCGAGGGCCGGACGAACCCGGTGAGCAACGCGACGGCGACGCAGTGTGCCGTGCTGAACCGGGCCGCCGAACCGGTTTCCGGTTGGCGCAGCGCGGTGACCTCGGCCGGGAACGGCGCCAGCCGGACCTCGACGCCGGTCACCTGTGCCGGGTCGACCGGTGTCCCGGCGAGCACCGCGCGCACCGCGTCGATCGGCGGATGGGTCAGCGACGCGCTCGGGTACAGCTTGTGGCCGTTCTCCAGCAGGTGCCACTGCTCGCCGAACCCCTCGACCAGCCGCTCCGGCACCGGTGTCGGCGTGACCGCGTTGAGCAGCCCCATCCGGCCCTCGATCGCGGTCTCCGTCGCCGTGAAGCCCTGCTCGGCCAGCAGGCCGGACAGCACGCCGTCCAGCGCCGCCTTGCCGGGGTGCAGCGACTTGGAGTCGCTGCCGTACACCTCGCGGATGCCGGCCGCCTGGGTGGCGGCGGCGCCC
>DATEPR010000690.1:0-2019 GCA_035273045.1 Pseudonocardiaceae bacterium
CGCGGCCCGGGCCACCGCCGTGGCCGGCGGGCGCCGGGCGGCCGGGCCGGACGAACTTGTAGCCCACGTTGCGCACGGTGCCGATCAACTGCTCGTGCTCGGCGCCCAGCTTCGCGCGCAGCCGTCGCACGTGGACGTCCACCATGCGGGTGCCGCCGAAGAAGTCGTAACCCCAGACCTCCTGGAGCAACTGGGCGCGGGTGAACACCCGGCCGGCGTGCTGGGCCAGGTACTTGAGCAGCTCGAACTCCTTGTAGGTGAGGTCGAGCGGGCGGCCGCGCAGCCGGGCCGTGTAGGTCGACTCGTCGATCACCAGGTCGCCGAGCTGGATCGCGCCGTCACCGGAGGCCGCGGAGTCGGTGCCGCGGGAGCGGACCAGGCGCAACCGGGCGTCCACCTCGGCCGGCCCGGCGGTGGGCAGCAGGATCTCGTCGACGCCCCACTCGGCGTTCACCGCGACCAGTCCACCCTCGGTCACCACGGCCACGACGGGCACCTCGACACCGCTGGCGGCCAGCAGCCGGCACAGGCTGCGGGCGCCCGCCAGGTCGGTCCGAGCGTCCACCAGGACGGCGTCGTACGGGCCGGCGGCGAGCAGCGCGGCGACGTCCGGCTCGTGCGAGCGAACGCGGTGGGAGAGCAGGCCCAGCGCGGGCAGCACGGCGGTCGGGTCCGGATCGTTGGTCAGCAGGAGCAGGTCAACGCCCATGGCACGCACCTTCCGGATTCGGTGCGGACGCCCCAGGACGGGGTACCCCGCAGCGAGAGTCGGTGGCTCGGCCCCGTTGCCGGCGGATGTCGGGGAGAATACCCGGGTGCCCCCTGACAGCCCAGGTCGTGACAGGAGTGTCACACCATCGGCCCCATGCGGTCCGGATTCGGCTTCCGGCCGGACCCGCCCGCAGGGCCGTCAGCGGCGGTGCGACGATCGACCCTCGGATCCCGCAGCCCCAACCCGGACGACCGTCCGGCGACAAGGATGACCGTTCGCGTGAAAAAGCCTGTGAAGATCACCGTCATCACGGTCCTCGTGCTGGTCGGCGCCCTGGTCGGCGCGGACTACGGCCTGGCGGCCGCCGCCGAGTACCAGGTGTCCAAGAAGATGCGCACCGAGCTGAACCTGACCAGCGATCCCTCGGTCGACATCCACGGCTTCCCGTTCATCACGCAGGCACTCGCCGGCGACTACCGCGACATCGCGATCGACGCGGCCGGCGTGCCGGTGAACAGCCAGCTGCGGGACCTGGAGATCGCCGCCGACCTGCACGACGTGCGGGTGAAGCTGTCCGACCTGCTCGCCGGCAACGTGCAGCAGGTCAAGGTGGCCGAGGTGGACGGCCAGGTGAAGGTCAAGTCGACCGACATCGGCCGGGTGCTGCGCATTCCCGACCTGTCCGTCAACCCGGTCTCCCTGGACACCGTGCTGGGCACCGGCGCGCAGGACAGCGAGGACGCCAAGGACCACATCCAGGATCCGGGCGGCTCCGACTCGGGCTCCGGCCCCGACCAGCTCGCCGGCAAGGCGGGCGTGGAGATGAGCGGCACCATCGACCTGGCCGGCGAGCGGACCAAGGTGAACGCCTTCGGGGTGATCTCGCTGTCCGACGGTGCGGTGGTCATCACACCGAAGAAGCTGCAACTGACCAACGGGCTGGTGTCCGGCGATCTCCCGGACGGCCTGCTGCAGAGCTTCGCCCACCTGTTCCAGGTGCGGCTGAGCTCGTCGAACCTGCCGCTGCCGTTCACCGTCCGGGCCACCGGGGTGGACGTGCAGAGCGGGGCGATCGTGGTGGGCGGCACCGCCAACAACATCGTGCTGTCCGCCAACTCGGTGAATCCGTGAGCCGGCCGGGGTGATACTGGACGGTATGACCGGTTGGTATGTGCTCGGCGGCGCTCTGCTGCTGACCGCCGTCCTGGCCTGGTGGCTGCGCCGCCGGGAGGGCCGCGTGCGTGGCGTGCGCGGAGTGCCGGCGGCCACCGGGCTGCCCGAGCCGGTCCGCGCGGCACTGGCCAGTG
>DATEPR010000691.1:0-15434 GCA_035273045.1 Pseudonocardiaceae bacterium
CGCCGCCGTCGGTGCTCGCGCTGCCGCCGAGGCCGATCACCACGGTCCGGCAGCCGGCGTCCGCCGCGACCAGCAGCAGCTCGCCGACGCCGTAGCTGGACGCGGTCATCGGCGCGAACACGCCGCCCGGCAACAGCACCAGGCCGCACGCCGACGCCACCTCCACCACGGCCACCTCGTCCCGGACCGCGATCGTCGCCGTCACCGGCCGGCCGGTCGGGCCGTGCACCTCGGCGGTCAGCTTGGCGTAGCCCGCGGCCAGCGCGGCGTCCACCGTGCCGTCACCGCCGTCGGCCACCGGCACCTGGTGCACGGCGACGTCCGGCCGGACCCGCTCGATGCCCCTGGCCACGGCCGCCGCGACAGCCGGAGCGGTCAACGAGCCCTTGAACTTGTCCGGCGCGACCACCACATGAGCCACGCGGCCTCCTCACGACACGGGTTCGAACTCCACGACCGCGTCGATCGCGGTGCCCATCGGGGCGTTCGCCGCCCGGTCCAGCATGATCTCCACCAGCACCGCCCGGCACAGCCGTACGCCTCCATCACCAGGACATTGTCGGTGCCGTGGTCGTCGTAGTGGACGTCCACTTCCGTGTTCATCCCGTAACCGGTCCAGCTCCTCGACCAGGAACGAGTGGTCGCCGACGACCGGCGACCACCTCGGCGTCCGGCCAGGATCAGCGGGCGTTGCGCGGCCAGCAGCAGGTCGACGGCCCGGCACACCCGGGGCGGATGCGACGGCACCGGCAGTGGCGCGTCGATCGAGGCGTCCCATTCGATCTCCTGCCGCCGCACGTCCAGCGGCATGCGAACCCTCCTATCGGCCGGACAGCCGCTCGACGACGGCGAGCAGCGCGGAATGGTCGAGGTGGCCCAGCCCCATCGCCTTGGCGGCGGCCATCAACTGGGCGGTCAGGCCGGTGACCGGCAGGGCGACGTTCGCCTTGCGGGCCGCGGCCACGGCGATGCCCATGTCCTTGTCGTGCAGGTCGATCCGGAATCCCGGGGTGAACTCGCGGGCCAGCATGGTCTCCCGCTTCTGGTCCAGGATCCGGTTCGCGGCCAGGCCGCCGGCCAGCACGTCGAGCCCGGCCTTGGCGTCCACACCGGACCCTTCGAGCAGCACGATGGCCTCGCTGACCAGCGCGTAGATTCCGGCGACGACGAGTTGGTTGGCCGCCTTCACGGTCTGGCCGGCGCCGTGCGGGCCGACGTGCACCACCGTCTTGCCCAGCACGTCGAACAGCGGCTGGGCGGCTGCGAAGTCGGCCTCGTCACCGCCGACCATGATGGACAGCGCCGCGTTCTCCGCGCCCGCCTGACCACCGGACACCGGGGCGTCCAGCGAGCGCACACCGCGTTCGGCGCCGCGCTCGGCGATCTCCAGCGACGTCTCCGGCCGGATCGTGCTCATGTCGATCACCAGCAGGCCGTCGGTGGCGTTGGCCAGCACGCCGTCGTCGCCCAGGACGACCTCCTCGACCTCGGGGTGGTTGGGCAGCATGGTGATCACCACCTCGGCGCCGGTGACGGCCTCGGCCGTGCTGCCCACGGCGGTGCCGCCGGCCTCGGTGAGACGTTGCGCGGCGGGCGGGCGGCGGGCATAGCCGGTGACCTGGTGGCCCGCGTGCGCCAGGTGCGCCGCCATCGGCGCGCCCATGATCCCCAGCCCGATGAATCCGATCCTCATGCGATCTCCTCCGTGAACTCGGACAGCCAGCCCAGGCCCTCGGCGGTGGTGCCGGCCGGGACGTACTCTGCCGCGACGTGGCCGGAGTAGCCACGGTTGGCCAGGGCGCGCAGCCAGCGTTTGAGGGTGAGCGAACCGGTGCCCGGTTCGTGCCGGCCGGGTGCGTCGGCGATCTGCACGTGGCTGATCCGGTCGGTGTGCTCGCGGATGACGCGGTCGACGTCGTCGCCGTTGACGGACAGGTGGTACAGGTCGGCGAGCAGGCCCAGGCCGTCGACCTGGTCGATCACGGCCAGTGCGTGCGCGGCCGTGGTGAGCGGGTACGCCGGCGCGCCGCTGACCGGTTCCAGCAGGACGGTGCCGCCGATCTCGGCGACCGCGTCGGCGGCGAACCGCAGGTTGCGCAGGGCCACGGCATCCTGCTCGGCCGGGTCGACGTCGGGCAGGCGGTTGCCGTACAGCGCGTTGAACTTCCGGCAGCCCAGGCCCGCCGCGATGCGCACGGCGGCGCGGACGCCGGCCTGGAACTCGGCCTCCCGGCCCGGCCAGGACACCACGCCACGGTGGCCGGCGGCCAGGTCGTCCGCGTAGAAGTTCAGCCCCACGAGTTGGACGCCCGCGTCCCGGATGGCGTCGGCAAAGGCGGTCACGGCGCCGGCGTCCGGCGTCACGGTGGGGAACGGCCACCAGAACTCGACGGCCTGGAAGCCCGCGGCGCGGGCGGCGGCGGGCCGGGCGGTCAGCTCCAGTTCGGTGAACAGGATCGACAGGTTGGCGGCGTAGCGCACTGACAACTCCTGATTCCGTATAACGGAACTTTGATTCCGTATTTTGACGCTAGCGGGTGAGACACGAGCCGGTCAACGGTGTTGACAGGGCCGCACGGCACTCGTACCTTCTGGCTCGATGGAAAATAAATTCCGTATCGCAGAAGTGAACCGGTTGCCTCGGGACACCCTGACCGAACTGCTCGGACAGTGTGTCGCGGTCGGCCGCTGGGCGCGCGAACTCGCCGACGGACGGCCGTATCCGGGCGTCGCCGAGCTGTTGGCACGCGCGGACGCCGTCTCCGACAGCCTCACCGACGCGGAAGTGACCCGGGCGCTGGCCGGCCACCCGCGCATCGGCGAGCGGACCGCGGCCGGCAGCCGGTCCGCCGCCGAACAGTCCGGTGTGGACTCCGATCGGCTGGGCGGCCGGCTGGCCGACGCGAACGCCGCCTACGAGGCCCGGTTCGGCCACATCTACCTGGTCTGCGCCGCCGGCCGGAGCGGTGACGAACTGCTCGCCGACCTGACGGCCAGGATGGCCAACGACCCGGCGACCGAGCTGCGCGTGGTGCGGCGCGAGCTGGGCCGGATCGCCCACCTGCGACTCGCGGAGCTGGTCACGCCATGATCACCACCCACGTGCTCGACACGGCCGCCGGCCGCCCGGCCGCCGGCCTCGCCGTCCGGCTGGAGGCGCACGACGACACCGGCTGGCGCACCATCGCGGAGCGCGTCACCGACGACGACGGCCGGGTCCACGACTTCGGCGAGCCACCGGTCGCCGGCTGGTACCGCCTGACGTTCGACACCGCCGCCCGGTCCGCGTTCTTCCCGGAGATCACCGTGACCTTCGTGGTGACCGACGCGGGCGAGCACCACCACGTCCCGATCCTGTTGTCCCCCTTCGCCTTCTCCACCTACCGAGGGAGCTGACCATGGGCATCACACTCGGCGCCAACCAGTACGGCAAGGCGGAGACCCGCCTGGTGACGGTGCGGCGGGACGGCGACGTCCACCACCTCACCGACCTGAACGTGAGCATCGCGCTGCGCGGCGACATGACGTCGTCCCACCTGACCGGCGACAACGCCAACGTGGTGCCCACCGACACGCAGAAGAACACTGTGTTCGCGTTCGCCAGGCAGGCCCCGGTCGGCGAGATCGAGGACTTCGCGCTGCGGCTGGGCCGGCACTTCACCGGCTCGTTCGAGCAGATCACCAGTGCCAGGGTGCTGATCGACCAGTACCCGTGGGAGCGGATCGCGGTGGCCGGCCAGCCCCATCCGCACGCCTTCCGGCGGGCGTCCGACGAGAAGCGGACCACGGCGGTGACCGTCGCCGGCGACCAGGCGTGGGTGGTGTCCGGGCTGACCGACCTGGTGGTGCTCAAGTCCACCGGCTCGGAGTTCCACGGCTACCCCAAGGACAGGTACACGACCCTGCCCGAGACGACCGACCGCGTGCTGGCCACGGCCGTCACCGCGCGGTGGCGCTACCAGCGGCCGGACGTGGACTGGGCGAAGACGTACGGGTCGGTCCGGGACGCGCTGTTGCGCGCGTTCGCCACCACGCACAGCCTGGCGTTGCAGCAGACCCTGTACGCGATGGGCGAGGCGGTGCTCGCCGAGCACGACGAGATCGCCGAGATCCGGTTGTCGCTGCCCAACAAGCACCACTTCGTGGTGGACCTGAGCCCGTTCGGGCTGACCAACGACAACGAGGTCTTCCACGCCGCCGACCGGCCCTACGGGTTGATCGAGGGAACGGTCACCCGGGACGACGCGGCCGATCCCGGACTGGCCTGGCACACGCTCGCCGCGTTCTGAGGGGACTTGGCGAGCGGGACCCTCGTCCGGTACTTTTCCTTATCGTGGAGGTTGAGTTCCAGCATTTGGAGCGTCCCGAGCGGACCGGCGGCGTGCAGTCCGTCGAGCGCACGTTCGAACTGCTCGAACTGCTGGCCGACGCCGGTGGCGAGCTCGCCCTGAGCCAGCTCGCCGAGTCGTCCGCGCTGCCCCTGCCCACCATCCACCGGATCATGCGCACGCTCGTCACCGGCGGATACGTGCGCCAGCAGCCGTCCCGCCGGTACGCGCTCGGGCCGCGGCTGATCCGGCTCGGCGAGACCGCCGGCCGCACCCTGGGCGCCTGGGCCCGGCCCTACCTGGCCGGCATCACAGACGCCGTCGGTGAGACGTCCAACATGGCCGTGCTGGACGGTGACCAGGTGGTCTACGTCGCGCAGGTGCCGTCGCAGCACTCGATGCGGATGTTCACCGAGGTCGGCCGCAGGGTGGACGCGCACTGCACGGCGGTCGGCAAGGCGGTCCTCGCCGGACTGCCCCGCCCGGCGGTGGACCAGCTGCTGGCCAGGTCCGGGATGCGGCGGCACACCGAGCGGACCATCGTCGACCGGGAGGTCTTCCACCGGGCACTGGACACGGTGCGCGAGGCGGGCTTCGCCGAGGACGACGGCGAGCAGGAGGTCGGCGTGCGCTGCCTGGCCGTCGCGGTGCCCGGCGCGCCGACCGGCACGGCCATCTCGATCAGCGGCCCGGAGGCCAGGATGACCCGCCTCGACCTGACCGAGGTGGTGCCGCTGCTGCGCAGGGTCGCCACCGACCTGGCGACCGAACTGCACACGGTCACCACGAAACGCTGAGGATCAGCCGGGCAGCCTGCGGTAGACGCTGGAGAACAGCCGCATCATCGGCGCGCGGACCGTGTCCGGCCAGCCGTCGTGCGGTGCGTCGCCGTAGTCGAAGGTGATGAGCCGTTCGTCCGGGCGGGACTGGATGCCGGCGATCAGGGCGTACGTGATCAGTGTGAAGTCGTCGTTGATCGCGATGCTGACGATGTCCCATGCCTTCAGCGACATGCAGGGCGTCGGGCCGAGGTGTTCGGCCAGCACCGGGTCGTGGCCGATGGCGGTGACCGAGCCGGGACCGCGCGGCGGCAGCCACGCCGGCCAGGGGGACTCCTCCGAATTGTCCAGCGCGTGCCGCAGTTCGGACCACGGCACGCCGGCGCCGATGTTGTCCGTCACCGGTTGGGCACCCATCCGGCGCCGTCGCACTTCGGGCACCGGGGTATGCCCTGCGGGTCGGGATTCGCGCCGGTGCCATTGCACAGGTCACACCGGATCGTCTCCGGCTTACCCCACCTGTCCTGTTTCGGCATGGCACGCAGCGTAGTGCGGGAACGGCGCATGCGGGCAGCGGTGTGCGGCATTTGGCGTCCACTTTGACCTTGTCGGAGCAGCGCGGGCCGGGCAGGCAAGCCACCCGGGCCACCGTCGGCCCCGGCCCGGCTACGCTGTGTGCGATGCGCAGGAACATCCTGATCACCGGCGCCAGTTCCGGGTTGGGCGCGCAACTGGCCCGGGAGTACGCGGCGCGGGGCCACGATCTCGCCCTCTGCGCCCGCCGTGCCGACCGGCTGGCGGAACTGCGCGCCGAACTGGTGGCCCGGCATCCCGGGAGCACCGTCCTCACCCGCCGGCTGGACGTCACCGACTACGCCGACGTGCCGGTCGCGTTCACCGAACTGGCGGACGGACTCGGTTCACTGGACCGGGTGATCGTGAACGCCGGGATCGGCCGGGGCCGGCCGGTCGGCACCGGCGGCCTCGCCGCGAACCTGGCCATCGCGCACACCAATTTCGCCGGCGCCCTCGCCCAGTGCGAGGCGGCCATGGCCGCGTTCCGCGCCCAGCGGCACGGCCATCTCGTCGTCGTGTCGTCGGTCGCGGCGATGCGCGGGCTGCCCGGGTACATGAGCGCCTACGCGGCAAGCAAAGCGGCGTTGGCCACACTCGCCGAAGGCATCCGCGCCGAGACACTGGGCGGACCGATCCGCGTCACCACCCTCTACCCAGGGCTGATCAGCTCGGAACTGAATCCGGACCCGTCGGCGAGCCGGTTGATCGTGGACACCGAGACCGGAGTCCGGGCCATGGTGAGAGCCATCGAACAGGAAGTCGCCGCGGCATGTGTGCCATCATGGCCCTGGCGACCGGTGGCGGCGCTGATGCGGGTCCTGCCACTTCGGATGGTGGCGAAATTCATCTGATCAGGTGAGACAGTCGCCAGGCCCCGACCCGCATTCGTAACCTGTTGACACGCCGACGCCATGATCGCCGGGTTCGATTGACACGTGCCTGTCCCCGACGCAGCGAAGGATGACGACCGACCGATGGTGGCGACCCAACTCAGCGGTCTGGACACCGCGTTCCTCTGCCTGGACAGCAGATCGACCCCGATGAACATCGGTGCCGTGGCGACGTTCGCGCCACGCCAGCCTGTCCACCCGGCACGGATCGCGGAACTGCTCGCCATCCGTGCGCTCCGGATTCCCCGCCTGCGCCAACGGGTTCGCGCCACGCTGCTGCCGCCGGTGGCGCACTGGGTGGACGATCCGGACTTCGACGCGTCCGCGCACATCCACACCCACCACCTGCGCCGGCCGCACGATGCCGGCCAGCTCACCGGCCTGGTGGCCACGATCATGGGCGAGCGGCTGGACCCCGGCCGTCCACTGTGGGAGATCCACGTGATCACCGGCCTGCCCGGTGGGTGCTTCGCCGTGTTGCCGAAACTGCACCACGCGCTCGCCGACGGTGCCGGCGCGCTCGGCCTTGGCCTCGGCCTGCTGGACGGCTACGCGAACGCGGGCCGCCAGGTCCGCGCCCCCGAACCGGTCGGTGCCGGCGCGCTGCTGCGCGATCTCGGCTCGATCGCCAGGCAGGCCGTGGACATCGCCGGTTCCGTGCTGCGCAGCGCCCGGCCCGCTCCCCCGGTGTCGCCGCTGCTCACCCAGTCCCGGTGCACCCGGCGCCTGATGGCGACCGCGCGGCTGGACATGTGCGACATCAAGCGGGTCCGGGCCGTGCACGGCGGCACCACGAACGACGTGCTGCTCGCCGTGCTGGCCGGCGCGCTGCGGGAGTGGCTGCTGGCCAGGGGGGACCGGCCGGACGAACTGGCGCCCAGGGCGCTGGTCCCGGTCAGCCAGCGGTGCCGCGGCCGGGGCGCCAACCCGGCCGGCAACCAACTGTCCGGCTACCTGTGCGACCTGCCGGTCGCCGAGCCCGATCCGGTGCGCAGGCTGGCCGCGGTGCGGGCGATGATGGACGGCAACAAGAGCGCCGGCCCGGGCCGCGGTCCCGGCGCGCTGCCGGTGCTGGCCGACCGGCTGCCGGCCGCGCTGCACCGGGTGGTGATGCCGATGGTCGGGCAGTGCGCGCCGCTGCTGTGCGACACGGTGGTCACCACGGTGCCGCTGCCCGGCGTGCCGCTCACGTTCGACGGCGCCGACCTGCAGGAGGTGTACCCGGTGGTGCCGTTGGCTCCCGGGCACGCGCTCGGTGTGGCGTTCAGCCCGTACCGTGGCACTGTCCACGTCGGACTGCACGCCGACGGCGACGTCCTGCCGGACGTGGCACTGCTGGCCGACGAGCTGTCCGGCACGCTGGGTTCGCTGAACGAGCTGTGCGCCTGAACCATCCGGGCGTCAGTAGCCGTCGCCGCCGGTGAACTTCTCCTCCAGTTCGTCGGCGACGCCGGCCACCAGCGCCAGCGGGTCGGTGAACTCGTTGATGTCCAGGTTCTCCAGCGGCAGCGAGTGGCGGATGGCCACGTACTCGCCCATGATCACCGCGCCGCCGCACACCGCCGTCTGCCCCAGTTCGGCCAGCAGCGCGGCGAGGTTCACGTCGGCCGCCCTGCCGCACGGCGACGCGATCTGCACCCACTCCTCCCGCTGGTCCAGCACCTCGCGGTAGATCACCACGGCCTGCCGGCGGTCGTCCTCGAACTCGACCTCGATCCGGATCTCGTCCGTCTCGACCCTGGTCACCCGGTACTCGGTCCGCACGTACGCGACCAGGTCGCCCCACGTTGCCATCGCCAGCCTCCAGATCGGCGCCCCGTTGCCGGCAGCGTATCGGCAACGGTCGCCGCACACCCGGCCACGCCGCGTGCCCACCCGACCGGCGCAGCCGTGTCCCTCACATGCCGGAGCCGCGGTCCAACTGGACGGCGTCGGCGATGACCAGCGTGCCGCGTGCGCGGACCACGGTGAACTGGTACGGCTCGTGGGTGACGGTGCCCTGCCGGGTGACGAACGTGATCACGGCGGTGACCCGGTCCGGCCCCGCCAACCGGAAGCCGCCCGGGGTCACGGACGCGATGCCGTCGTAGAACGTCCGCACGTCGGCCAGTGGATGGGCCATGCGGTAGCCGGCGGACAGCAACCGGTACGCGGCGGTCACGTCGCCGGGCAGCAGGCCGTAGTAGCGGCGCACCGCGTCCGACATCGCCGCGAACGACGGTGCTGTGCCGGCCGGCTCCGTGGTCGGCGGGATCGACGTGGGCGCGGCCGTGGGGTTGGCGATCGGGCCGACGACCGCCTCGGGAGTGCCCGAGCCGGCCGTGTCGACCACCACCAGCGCCACGCCCAGCGCCAGCACGACCAGTGCGATCGCCAGAATCAGCCGCGCCCTGCGCCGCCGCGTGGCCGCAGCGATCGCCGGCGGTTCGGGTGGTAGGGCGACGTCGGCGTGCCCGGTCGCCAACGCGGCCAGGACGGACCGTGCCTCGTGCATGGTGGGGCGGTCGGCCGGGTCGGGCCGGAGCAACTCCGCCAGCGGGCCGGTCAGCGGGCCGGCCCGTTCCGGTGCCCGCATCTGGCCGCCGGCGATCTTGTACAGCAGCGCGAGTGGATTGTCGTGCACGCCGAACGGCGGCGTGCCCTCCACGGCCGCGTACAGGGTGGCGCCGAGCGCGAACACGTCGCACGGTGGCGCGGGCGGCTCGCCCCTGGCCATCTCCGGCGACAGGTAGGCGGGCGTGCCGGTGAGCAGTCCGGTCGCGGTGAGCACCACGTCGTCCACGGCGCGCGAGATGCCGAAGTCGGCGATCTTGACCACACCGTCGTCGCCGAGCAACACGTTGCCCGGCTTGACATCCCGGTGCACCACGCCGACGTCGTGCGCGGCGGCCAGCCCGGCGGCGGCCTGGGCGCCGATGCCGGCGACCGCGAACGGCGTCATCGGCCCGTCCCGCAGCGCGTCGGCGAGGCTGCGGGACGGCACGTACTCCATGACCAGCCACGGCTGGCCGTCGTCCTCGGCGACGTCGTAGACGATCACCACGTTCGCGTGCTGCAGGCGCGCCGCGATCCGGGCCTCCCGCATGGCCCGCTGGCGGGCCTCGTCGGCCTGCTCGTCCGCCAGGCCGGGCTGGATCAGCAACTGCTTCACCGCCACCGTGCGGTGCAGCCGCTCGTCTGTGGCCCGCCAGACGATGCCCATCGCGCCCACGCCGATCCGGTCGGCCAACCGGTACCGTCCGGCGACGAGGCGGTGTCGTTCGGTCACCGTGTGCCTCCCCGTGCCCTCTCCCTACCACAGCGGACGTCACCGCCGTGTTGTTACGGGCCTGATGGCAGACTTCGCGACGTGGAATACCAGCTAACGGCCGAGGTCGATCCGCCAGCGGACGCACCGGCTCTCGACGCGTTGCAGCGGCACGGCGTGGCCGCGCTGCTCGACGAACATCTCGAACTGCTCGCCGACATCGAAGGCCCGGACGGGGTCCAGATCGAACCGTTGGACCACCGGATCTCGGTGCGTCCCGGCGGCGCATCGATCACCTGGGTGCTGGACGCTCCGGCGCTGGCGTTCGCCGAGGACGCCGCCCGGCAGGTGCTGGGCGAGCTGCTGGAGCGCACCGAGCTGCTGGCCGACTGGCGCGTGGGGCGCTGCGAGGTCACCGCCAGCGACGCGGACCTGGCCGCGATGGCCGGTGCGGACGGCACGGATGACGGGGACGTCCAGATCGAGGTCGACCTGGACGGCATCGCCGAGTTGGCGGACTCCGACGTCGACGAGCGCCGCGAACTGCTCCTGGACGTGGCCGGCGAGCTCGCCGCCTTCGGCTACGACGCCTTCGGGTACGACGAGTCGGCCGGCGAGGACGGCGTCAGCGAGGAGGCGGCCGAGCTGGCCGCGGGCGCCCTGATGACCGGCCTGGACGTGCTGACCGACGAGCTGTTCGCCGACGTGCAGACCCTGGAGGACAGCGGGATGCCGGCCGGTGAGCAGGAGGTGCTGTGGGCGCTGCACGACCTGCCGTCGCGCTTCGCCGCCCACTACACCGCCCAGTTCGCCAAGAAGTTCCTGCTCACCACGGCCGTGCTGGGCTACCGGTTGACCCAGCCGGAGTGGGACGGCCCGCGGTCGGTGGCCGAGGTCCTGGCCGTCCGGTTGCTCGTGCAGGCCGCCCGGCACCAGCTCGACCTGGCCGGCCTGGCCGACGAGCTGCCGCTGGCCAGGATGTTCGAGGCGTTCGAGGAGTACGCGCTGGACGGCGTGGACGTCGACGACCTGTACGCGGACGGCGAGCCGGACGAGGCCGACGTGGACGCCGACCCGGACGAGTTCGTGCTGGCGGACTGGTTCGAGCCGCTGGAGGTGGACGAGTCGGCGGATGCCGTGCGGAGCTGACCACCGCCTCGACTAATTATGCACTCGACCGTATAGTCACAACAGACTGACGGAGAGGGCGGATGGGTCATGGCGGAACCGGGCGTGCCCAGGGGCTTCCACGTGTACACCGGCAGGGCCGGGATCGCCGACGACGGCAGGGACGACATGGCGGTGCTCGTGTCGGACACGCCGGCCGCGGTCAGCGGCATGTTCACGCGATCCCGGTTCGCCGGCCCGAGCGTGGTGCTGTCCCGGGAGGCGTGCCGCAACGGGCGGGCCAGGGGCGTCGTGGTGCTGTCCCGCAACGCCAACGTGGCCACCGGCGCGACCGGCGCCCGCCATGCGGCCGAGGTCAGGGACGGCGTGGCGCGCGCCCTGGGCTGCGCACCGGAGGACATGCTGATCGCGTCCACCGGCGTGATCGGCGTGGAGTACCCGATGCCCGCGATCCGGTCGGCGATCAGCGGGCTCACCTACCCGACCGGCACCGACTTCGGCGCCGCCGCCACCGCGATCATGACCACGGACACCCGGCCGAAGACGATCAGCCTGCGGTGTGGCGACGCCACGCTGGTCGGCATCGCCAAGGGCGTCGGCATGATCGAGCCGAACATGGCGACGATGCTGACGTTCTTCTGCACCGACGCCGAGATCGCCGCGCCGGACCTGGACCGGATCTTCCGGTCCGTGGTGGAGCGCACCTACAACGCGGTCAGCGTCGACGGCGACTCCTCGACCAGCGACAGCGCCGCGATCTTCGCCAACGGCCAGGCCGGGCCGGTGGACCTGGCCGAGTTCGAGCGGGTCCTGTACGCGGCGGCCCTGCACCTGGTCAAGGAGATCGCCAGCGACGGCGAGGGCGCGACCAAGCTGATCGAGGTGCACGTCACCGGGGCCAGGGACACCGCGCAGGCCAAGCTGGTGGGCAAGGCGATCGTGAACTCGCCGCTGGTGAAGACCGCGGTGCACGGCGGCGACCCGAACTGGGGCCGGATCGCCATGGCGGTCGGCAAGTGCGAGGACGAGACGGACATCGACCCGGACCGGGTGCGGATCGGCTTCGCCGACTTCGACGTCTACCCGGACCGGCCGGACGCCGACACCATGGCCCGGCTGGCCAAGCACCTGGCCGGCGACGAGGTGATCGTCCGCGTCGACCTGGGCATCGCCGGCGGCGAGTTCACCGTCTACGGCTGCGACCTGACCGAGGGCTACGTGCACATCAACTCGGCCTACACGACATGATCTTGCGGAGCGGCTGATCTGGCCGACCGGCTGATCGTCATGGCAGGCTGGCCCCATGACGGTCGGCGAGGACGATCTGGCGAAACTGCGGGACCGGCTCACCCTGGAACAGAAGGTGCGCCTGCTGACCGGGCAGGATTACTGGTCGCTGCCACCGGAACCGGCGATCGGGCTGCGGTCGCTGGTGATGTCCGACGGGCCGGCCGGGGTGCGCGGCCGCACGTGGAGTGAGCTGTCGCCGTCGGCCAGCTTCCCGGCGCCGTCCGCGCTCGCGGCCAGTTGGGACGTTGAACTCGTGCGCGCGGTGGCCGGCCTGATGGCCGGCGAGGCGCGGCGCAAGGGTGTCGACGTGGTGCTGGCGCCCACGGTCAACCTGCACCGCAGCCCGTTCCACGGCCGGCATTTCGAAGGCTACGCGGAGGATCCGCTGCTGTCCGGGACGCTCGGCACGGCCTACGTGCGCGGACTGCAGGAGCGCGGTGTCGGCGCGACCGCCAAGCACTACGTGGCCAACGAGTCGGAGACCGACCGCTTCACCGTGGACATCCGCGTCGACGAGCGGACCCTGCGTGAGCTGTACCTGGCGCCGTTCGAGCAGATGGTCAGCGAGGGCGGCGCGTGGCTGGTCATGGCCGCCTACAACAGCGTCAACGGCGCCACCATGACCGAGAACCCGTTGCTGGCCAGCCCGTTGAAGGACGAGTGGGCGTTCGACGGCGTCGTGGTGTCGGACTGGGTCGCCACCAGGTCGACGGTGCCGTCCGGCGCGGCAGCGCTGGACGTCGTCATGCCGGGGCCGAGCGGGCCGTGGGGTGACCTGCTGGTCGACGAGGTGCGCAAGGGCTCCGTGCCGGAGTCCGTTGTGGACGACAAGGTGCTGCGGGTGCTGCGGCTGGCGGCCCGGGTCGGCGCGCTGGACGGCACCGAATCCGTCGCCGTGCCGCCGACTCCGCCGGCCGAACTGTCCGCCGGCCTGCGCGCCGCCGCTGCCGCCGGCATGGTGCTGTTGCACAACACCGGCGGTGTGCTGCCGCTCGCGCCGGACGTGGGCAGCGTGGCGGTGATCGGGCAACTGGCCGGCGAGGCGCGCGTGCAGGGCGGTGGCAGTGCCGGTGTGGTTCCGGACCACGTGGTGTCGCCGCTGGCCGGGCTGCGGGCGGCGCTGGGTGACCGGGTCCGCTACGAGGTGGGCGCGCGGCTGCGCGAGCGGGCCACGCCGATGCCCGTCGACCTGGTCACCGACTCGGCCGGCGAGCCCGGCCTGGACGTGCGCTGGGCGGCGGCTGACGGCTCGGTGCTGCGGCACGAGCGGCGCCGGTCCGGCCGGCTGGTGTGGCTGGGTGACGGCCAGGTCGGCGCGAGCGTGGTGCGGGTGTCCTGCCGGTTCCGGGCGGACACGGCCGGCGAGTGGCGGTTCGCGGTGTCGTCGGCCGGCCGGGTGGAGCTGGACCTGAACGGTGCCACGGTGCTGGACGAGGAACTGGTCAACCCGACGTCCGGCGGGCTGGGCGGCGCGCCCGAGGTGTCGGTGACGCGGACACTGGCCGAGGGCGCCGAGGTAGACGTCGAACTGCGGTGCCACACCTACCCGGAACACCCGTACGTCAACCTGGCCCTGGGCGTCGACCGGCCGCGCCACGATCCCGCCGAGGACCTGGCCGCCGCCGTCGAGCTGGCCAGGGCGTCGCACGTGGCGGTGGTCGTGGTCGGCACGACGGAACAGGTGGAGAGCGAGGGTTTCGACCGGCAGACCCTGGCGCTGCCGGAGGGCCAGGACGAACTGGTGCGCGCGGTCGTCGCGGCCAATCCGCGGACGGTCGTCGTGCTCAACGCCGGTGCGCCCGTGCTGCTGCCGTGGCGGGACGACGTGGGCGCGTTGCTGCTGAGCTGGTTCGGCGGCCAGGAGGTGGGCGACGCGCTGGCCGACGTGCTCACCGGTGCGCGGGAGCCGGGCGGTCGGTTGCCCACCACGTGGCCGGAGACCGAGGACGGCACGCTGACCACGACACCGACCGAAGGCGCCCTGCCCTACACCGAGGGCGTCCGGCTCGGGTACCGCACCGGTGCCGCCGGCGCGTACCCGTTCGGCCACGGGATCGGCTACACGACATGGGAGTACCTGTCGCTGGACGCCGTACCCGGCGGCTTCGCCGTGCGGTTGCGCAACACCGGGCCGCGGCAGGGCAAGGAGGTCGTCCAGCTGTATGCGTCCCGTGTGGACAGTGCGGTGGATCGTCCGGTGCGGTGGCTGATCGGCTTCGCCACGGTCACCGCGCAGCCTGGCGACGAGGTCACCGCGACCGTCGCCGTGACACCGAGGGCCTGGCGGCACTGGGATTCCGGGTGGCGCACCGAGGCCGGCACGTTCACCGTGTCGGCCGGCGGTTCGAGTGTGAACCTGCCGCTGCACACGGAGTTCACGCTCCGGTAAGTACCAGCGCGGCAGCCGGTCCGGTGAATCACTGTTGACCGTTGACAGTGCCTTGACTCCACTAAGTGGTCTAGTCCACTTTCGAAGTCACTACTTCCCCGGACCAGGGAGAAATCCATGCCGTCCTCATCGCGATCCCGCCGATGGCTCGCCGCGACGGCCGCCGCGGCGCTCGCCGGAGGTCTGGTCGCCGTACTCACCACCACCGGTCCGGCCGACGCGGCAGCCACGAACCTGGTCGCCAACCCGGGCTTCGAGAGCGGACTGACCGGCTGGACCTGTTCCGCCGGAACGGTGGTCACGTCACCGGTACACACCGGAACACGGGCACTGTCCGGCGCCGCCACCGCGTCGGACGACGCCCAGTGCGCCCAGACGGTCAGCGTGCAGCCGAACAGCGCGTACTCGCTGAGCGCCTGGGTGGAGGGCAACTTCGTCTTCCTCGGCGCCACCGGCACCGGCACCACCGACCCGAGCACGTTCACCCAGTCGGCACCCACCTACACCCAACTGACCACCACGTTCACCACCGGTGCGGCCACGACGAGCGTGACGGTGTTCGTGCACGGCTGGTTCGGCCAGGGCACATACGAGGCCGACGACGTGAGCCTCACCGGCCCCGCCGGCACGACTCCCCCGCCGCCCACGACGACCGCGCCTCCGCCGACGTCCACGACCGTCGCGCAGCCACCGCCGACCGGCGGCTTCACCCATCCCGTCTACTTCATGCCGCTGGACAACAACCCGCAGCCGATCAGTTCGATCATCACCGACTCCGGTGAGACGGAGTTCAACCTGGCGTTCGTC
>DATEPR010000692.1:0-22972 GCA_035273045.1 Pseudonocardiaceae bacterium
CCAAAATTCTCCTAATCTAGTTGCTGTTAGGTCGATGCAAGTATAGCCACCACCGCGGCGCCCAGCGTAACGATAACCTTCAGCGACAGCAGTGACACAGATACGGGGTCAGAACAACCTCAAGTCGTCGCTCTCCATCCCCCTCAAAGCGTCGTAGTCAAGCACGACACACCTGATCCCGCGATCTTCGGCCAGCGTTCGGGCTTGTGGCGCGATGCTCTGTGCCGCGAGCACGCCACCGACCGGCGCTAGCAGAGCGTCACGGTTTAGCAACTCTAGGTAACGGGTCAGCTGCTCAACGCCATCAATCGTGGCGCGGCGCTTGATCTCGACCGCCCAGTGCCGAGGAGGCTGCTTCGTAGCGCGTCCTTCATTAGAATCGGACCCGTCGATCTCGCCGCGCCGTTTGATCTCCACCGCGACGGTGGCGCCCCGGTCGTCGCGGCACAGGATGTCCACCGGGCCGATCGCCGTCGGGTACTCGCGGCGGACCAGGGTCCAGCCGTCGCCCAGGGTGGTGATGTGCTCGGCGAGCAGTTCCTGGAGGTGCGCCTCGACGCCGTCCTTCACCAGGCCGGGTTCGGCGCCCAACTCGTGTGACGAGTCGTGCAGCACCTGCTCCATCGTGATGACCAGCTTCTCGCCGGCCTTGTTCTGCACCGTCCAGATGTCGCCGTCGTCGATCAGCCAGCACGGCGGGCTCATCCAGTTCAGCGGCTTGTAGGCGCGGTCGTCGGAGTGCACCGACACCGACCCGTCCGCCTTCATCAGCAGCAGCCGCCGGGCCATGGGCAGATGGGCGGTGAGCCGTCCGACGTAGTCCACCTGGCAGCGGGCAATCACGAGACGCACGCCGGTCAGGGTAGGAGATCGCCGGCTTCGGCAAGATGGCGGTCGTGGAACGACTCGGCTCGCGGCAGGTCTACGCCAACTCCTGGATGACGGTGCGGGAGGACGATATACGCCGGGCGGACGGCAGCGCCGGCATCTACGGGGTGGTCGACAAGCCGGACTACGCCCTGGTGATCGCGGTGCGCGGCGACCAGGTGCACCTCGTCGAGCAGTACCGCTACCCGCTCGGCCTGCGCCGCTGGGAGTTCCCGCAGGGCACCGCACCGAACCGGGCGGACAGCGACCCGGCCGGCCTGGCCGCCCGCGAACTGCGCGAGGAGACCGGCCTGCGGGCCGGGCGGCTGACCCAGATCGGCCTGCTGGACGTGGCGCCCGGCATGTCCAGCCAGCGCGGCCGGGTGTTCGTGGCCACCGACGTGACCGACGGGCGGCCGGAGCGGGAACCGGAGGAGCAGGACATGCGGTCCGCCTGGTTCACCCGGTCGGCGGTAGAGGCGATGATCACCCGTGGTGAGCTGACCGACGCGCAGAGCATCGCCGCATACGGCCTGCTCCTGCTCCAGGAACGCACCGCCGATCAGCCGGTGAACGCCGTGTGGCAGGCTCGGAACGACTCGGTCGAGTAACGGCGAGCAACCCGACACTGGCCTCGTGCGTCACCGTCATGGGCCAAACATGAGCTTTTCCGGTTACCCGGAGTTGTGCTGTGCGCTTCGGCAGTCAGGCGAGGAGTGTGCATGGGCGACGATGACTGGGATCAACCCCGTCAGGGGAACCTCGGCGCCGTCCATTCGTCCCGGCCGGCCAGGCCACCACGGAGCACCGGGCCGCCCGGCGCCGCAGACCCGACGGAACTGATGCCCGGCGCCGGCCACTTCGACGGCGTCACGTTCGTCGAGGAGGCCGACCAGGCCACCGACGTCATCACGCCGAGGCCCCTCCCGGCACGGCCGCCGGTGCGGCGCAACAGGTCCCGGCGGGCCACAGCGATCACCGGCTACACCGTCCTGGGCCTGGTGTCGCTGCTGGTGCTCGGCATCACCGGCTACGCCTGGGCCACGTACGACATGTTCGACACCGGCGTGCACAAGTCCGACGCCCTGATCAGCCCCAGCGAGAAGAAGTCGCTCAACGGCGACACGAACATCCTGATCATGGGGCTGGACAGCCGGCTGGACGAGAACGGCAAACCGTTGCCGCGGAACATCTACAACGCCCTGCACGCCGGCGACGACAGCGTCGGCGGCTACAACGCGAACGTGCTGATGCTGCTGCACGTGCCGGCACACGGGCAGGCCGTGGAGATCTCCATCCCCCGCGACGACTACGTCGACCTGCCCCGCTGCCCGGACGGCGTGTGCAAGGAGAAGATCAAACAGGCGTACGGACTGGCCAGGGACGAGGCGTACCACAGGCTGCGGGCCAAGGGCGTCACGGGGGCGGCCCTGGAGCAGCGGGCGCGGGACGCCGGCCGCAAGGAGGAGGCCGACACCGTCAGCCAGTTCCTCGGCGGCATCCCGATCGACCACTTCATCGAGGTGACACTGGTCGCGTTCTTCCAGATCGCCCAGGTGGTCGCACCGATCACGGTGTGCGTGCTGAAGACGACGCACGACACGTTCTCCGGCGCCAACTTCCACGCCGGGCAGCAGCGGATCACCGCGGCCCAGGCGCTGGCCTACGTGCGGCAGCGCAGGGACAACGTCCGCGGCGACTACTACTACCACGACTTCACCGACCTGGACCGGGAACGGCGGCAGCAGGCGTTCATCTCGTCGCTGGCCTACCAGTTGCGCCAGGCGGGCACGTTCACCAGTCCGGCGAAGATCGCCGCGATCCTCAACGTGGCCAAGCAGAACACGGCCATCGACAGCGGGCTGAACCTGCTGGACTTCGCCGAGGAGGCGTCCAACCTGACCGGCGGGCACATCACGTTCAACACGCTGCCGGTGCAGCGGTTCGCCCACCTGGGCGGGTCGATCGGTGACGTGAACATCGTCGACGTGCCGGTGATCCAGGCCGAGGTGCGGCAGTTGTTGGGCATCAGGCAGGCGCCCACCACGACGGCACCCGCGCCCCCACCGGCCGCGACCAGTGTGGTGGACGTGGTGAACCGGTCCGGCCAGAGCGGTGTGGCCAGGAGGTTGGCGGAGGCGTTGGCGGCCAAGGGTTTCACCCGGGGTGAGGTGAGCACGGAGTCGCTGGAGACGTCCACCGTGGTGGAGTACGGGTCGTCCGGCGCACGTGCGGCGGCCACGGCGGTGGCCGGACTGCTCGGCGGTGCCGTGACCGTCGAGGAGTCCGGCAAGGCGGCGGCCGGGCGGGTCAGGGTGGTGCTGGGCACCGGCTTCGTGCTGCCGAGTGCGTTGGGCGGCACCGGCTCGGGCGGCCCGGCGACGGCGGACGCGGCCGCCCTGAAAAGCGAGGCGCCGGGCAGCAACGCCAACGCGCCCAGGCCGCTGGCCGGCGGCACCATTCCGTGCGTGAAGTAGCTCAACTGGCGAACAGCAGCGCCGACGGCCGTGGCGTGTCCGGGTCCAGCAGCAGGTGGGCGCCGACGGTGAACCCGGCGTCCCGCAGCAGGGCCGCCATCCGGTCGGGGGTGCGGCGGTGGACGCGGACGCGCATCGGGTGGCCGCCGTAGCCCTCGGTCTTCAGGCGGGTGACGTCGCCGACGTGGAAGCCGGCCAGCAGCGGCCCGCCGGGTCGCAGTGCTCGCCGGAAATGCCGCAGCACCAACGGTATCGCGTCGTCGGGCACGTGGATCAGCGACCACCAGGTGAGCAGCCCGGCCACCGAGTCGTCGGCGAGCGGCAGTTCGGTCATCGACGCCACCTCGAACCGCAGGCCGGGATGCTCGCGCCGGGCCTGCGCGATCATGCCGGGTGACAGGTCGATGCCGAAGGCGTCGACGCCCAGGTCGTGCAGGTCGGCCGTGACGTGCCCGGGACCGCAGCCCACGTCGACGACCGGACCGCCGCCGGCCGCGCGCACCTGCCCGGCGAACAGCGACAGGGCGGCCCACAGGTACGGCTCGGCGGGCACGGCGCCGCGCAGCAGTTCGGCGTAGCTGGCGGCCACGGTGTCGTACGAGGTGCGGGTGTCGGCGAGCCAGTCGGTGTCCATCGGCGGTGAACCTAGCGGGTGGTCCCGACAGTCCGGCGCGGCCGGAGATAACCTCCGGTTACGCCCGGCTATCATATGGAGAGACCGTCCGGTTCCGCAAGAGTATCCGGAGAACGTGTCCGCTTCTAGGGCAGGGGCCGTCATGCGCGCCGACGCACGCCGCAACGCCGAACTGCTGGTCAGCACGGCACGGGACGTGTTCGCGGAGAAGGGCGCCGACGCGCCGCTGGACGAGATCGCCAGGCGGGCCGGGGTCGGCGCCGGCACCCTCTACCGGCACTTTCCCAGCCGGGAGGCCCTGGTCGAGGCCGTCTACCGGGACGAGGTCGGCGAACTGGCCGACCGGGCGACCGCGCTGCTGAACGAGTACGAGCCCTACCAGGCGCTGGCCAACTGGATGCGCGAGCAGATGCGGTTCGTCGACCACCGGCGCGGCCTGGCGGCCAACCTGAAGTTCGCCGTGCGGCCGGGCACCGAGACGATGAACTGGTGCCGGGACCGGATGCTCGCCGCGGCCGCCACCCTGATCGACGCCTGCCGGGCGGCCGGTGTGCTCCGGGACGACCTGGAGCCGTTCGACCTGCTGCGCCTCGGCCACGGCCTGGCCGTCGCGGGCGAGTTCGGCGACCAGGCCGACGCCGACCGGATGCTGGACATCGTCCTCGCGGGCCTGCGCGGTCAGGACTGAGCGCGCAGCACGATGTCGACGATCTCGTTCATCATCGACGTCATGTCGTAGTCCTTGGGCGTGAACACCCCGACCACGCCACGCTCGCGCAGCGCCGCCGCGTCCGCGCACGGAATGATGCCGCCCACCACGACCGGGATGTCACCGGCGCCGGCCGTTGCGAGACCGTCCACCACGGCCGGCACGACCTCCATGTGCGAACCGGACAGCACGGACAGCCCGACCACGTGCACGCCCTCCTGCACGGCGGCCGACACGATCTGCGCCGGGGTGAGCCGGATGCCCTGGTAGATCACCTCGAAACCGACGTCCCTGGCGCGCACCGCGATCTGCTCGGCGCCGTTGGAGTGCCCGTCCAGGCCGGGCTTGCCGACCAGGAACCGCAGCCGCTCGCCCAACCGCTCACCGGCCGCCCGCACCCGCTCGCGCACCGCGGCGATCGCCTCGCCGGCACCGGCGACGGCCGCCGAGGACACCCCGGTGGGTGCGCGGTACTCGCCGAACACCTCGCGCAGCACGCCGGCCCACTCGCCGGTGGTCACGCCGGCCTGGGCGCACGCCAGCGTCGCCGGCATCAGGTTGGTGTCCGGCTTGGCGTCCTCCCGCAGCCGGTCCAGCGCGCGGGCCACGGCGTCGGGGTCCCGGTTGTCCCGCCACGCCTTGACGGCCGCCACCGCCTCCCGTTCCACCTCGGGGTCGAGCTGCTCGATCACCCCGGCATCGGCCTGCAGCGGGCTGGGTTCCGTGGTGTCGAACCGGTTCACGCCCACGATGACGTCCTCGGCCGCCTCGATCCTGCGGCGCCGCTCGGCCAGGGACGCGACGAGCTGCGACTTCATGTAGCCGTTCTCCACGGCCGCCACCGCGCCGCCCATCCCGGCCACCCGGTCGATCTCGGCGCGGGCGCCGTCCAGCAACTGGTCCACCTTGGCGCGCACCACCGGTGACCCGTCGAACAGGTCCTCGTACTCCAGCAGGTCCGTCTCGTAGGCGAGCACCTGCTGCATGCGCAGCGCCCACTGCTGGTCCCACGGCCGCGGCAGGCCCAGCGCCTCGTTCCACGCCGGCAACTGGATCGCCCTCGCCCTGGCGCCCCGGGACAGCGTGACGGCCAGCATCTCCAGCACGATCCGCTGCGCGTTGTTCTCCGGCTGCGCCTCCGTCAGGCCCAGCGAGTTGACCTGGACGCCGTAGCGGAACCGGCGCTGCTTCGGATCCCGCACGCCGTACCGCTCCAGCGTCAACTGGTCCCACAGTTCGGTGAAGGCGCGCATCTTGCACATCTCCTCCACGAACCGGACACCCGCGTTCACGAAGAACGACATCCGCCCGACGACGTCACCGAACCGGTCCGCCGGCACCTGGCCGGAGTCCCGCACGGCGTCCAGCACGGCTATCGCGGTGCACATCGAGTAGGCGATCTCCTGCACCGGCGTCGCGCCCGCCTCCTGCAGGTGGTAGGAGCAGATGTTGATCGGGTTCCAGCGCGGGGCGTTGTTCACCGTCCACGCGATCATGTCGGTGATCAGGCGCAGGCTCGGTGCCGGCGGGAACACGTAGGTGCCCCGGGACAGGTACTCCTTGATGATGTCGTTCTGCGTGGTCCCGGTCAGGTCGGCGAGATCGGCACCCTGCTCCTGGGCGACCGTCACGTACAGACCCAGCAGCCACATCGCCGTGGCGTTGATGGTCATCGACGTGTTCGCCTCGGCGAGCGGAATACTGTCAAAAAGTTGGCGCATGTCGCCGATGTGGCTGACCGGGACACCCACCTTGCCCACCTCGCCCGCGGCCAGGCCGTCGTCCGGGTCGTAGCCGGTCTGGGTCGGCAGGTCGAACGCGACGGAGAGGCCCGTCTGGCCTTTGGCCAGGTTGCGGCGGTACAGGGCGTTGGACGCCTGGGCAGAGGAGTGACCGGCGTAGGTCCGCATCACCCACGGTCGGTCCCGGTCGGAGTCAGTCGGATACGGCACGGTGAACCTCCGTTAACCCGGTTGTGCCCATACTGTACTGGCCGGTAACCGGATTCGCCGGTGCGCTTGGTCACAACCACCGGAACGCGGGACGCAACCGGCCCCCACGGGACTGGTGGTCGGGCTGGCAGGGGATCAGGATTGACCCATGGGGCTGTCGATCCCGAACGAGGTGCTGATCCTCGCCGCCGTCATCTTCGTGCTGAGCGGGATCCTGCGCCGGTTCTTCGGCAGCGACACCCCCAGGACCGAGCGGAAGCTGGCCAAGGCCCGCGACTACGGGCTGCTGGCCGAGGTCGCGACCGTGCCGTCCGAACAGGCCGCCACGTTCGTGCGGGACCTGCTGCGCCGCAACGGCATCCGCGCCACCACCGCACCAGACGACGACGGCGCCACCCAACACGTCCTGGTCTTCCCCGCGGACGCCAAGGCGGCGGCCGAACTGCTGCTGCGGGACTGACGGCTCAGTCGCGGTCCGGCGGCGCCGTCACCCGCCGCACGTCGGCACCCAGCCGCCGCATGTTCTCCACGAACCGCGGATAGCCCCGGTCGATGTGGAAGACGTCCCACACCTCCGTGCAGCCCTCGGCGCACAAGCCGGCCAGCACCAGGCCGACACCGGCACGGATGTCCGACGCCCACACCGGCGCGCTGGACAGCGTCGGCACCCCCCGGACCACGGCGTGGTGCCCGTCGGTCCGGGCGTCCGCACCGAGCCGGACCATCTCCTCGATGAACCGGAACCGCGCCTCGAACACGTTCTCGGTGATCATCGACGTGCCGTCGGCGATGGACGCCAGCGCCACCGCGAACGGCTGGAGATCGGTGGCGAACCCCGGGTAGGGCAGGGTCACGAAGTCGATCGCCTTCGGCCGGTCGTGCTGCACCACCCGGAACCACTGCTCGCCGCTGGCCACCTCGGCGCCCGCCGTGCGCAGCTTCTCCAGCACCAGGTCCAGGTGGTGCGGGTTGACGCCGCGGACCGTCACGTCACCCCTGGTCATCGCGGCCGCGAACGCCCACGTGGCGCCCACGATGCGGTCCCCGATCACCCGGTGGGTGACCGGCCGCAGCCGCTCCACGCCGTGCACCGTGATCGTGGACGTGCCGGCGCCCTCGATCTTGGCGCCCATCTGGTTGAGCAGCGTGGCCAGGTCGCCGATCTCCGGTTCCCGGGCCGCGTTGTCGATCACCGTCGTGCCCTGCGCCAGCACCGCGGCCATCAGGATGTTCTCGGTCGCGCCCATGCTGGGGAAGTCCAGCCAGATCTGCGCGCCCCGCAGGTCGTCCGCCTGCGCGACCACGCAGCCGTGCTCGATCTCGCTGGTCGCGCCGAGCTGCCGCAGCCCGCTCTGGTGCATGTCCAGCGGCCGCGACCCGATCGCGTCACCACCGGGCAGCGCCACCACGGCCCGCTTGCACCGGCCCACCAGCGGGCCGAGCACGCACACCGAGGCCCGCAGCTTGCCCACGGACGCGAAATCGGCCCGGTGGGACAACTTCGCCGGAGTGTCGATGACGGTCGTGTCGCCGTCGATGGTGACCGTGCAGCCCAGGCCGCGCAGCACGTCGGCCATCAGCGGCACGTCGAGGATCTCCGGGCAGTTCGTCAGCGTCGTCGTGCCCTCGGCCAGCAGCGACGCCGCCATCAGCTTCAACACGCTGTTCTTGGCCCCGACGACGTCGACGTCGCCGACCAGCCGCGCACCACCGCACACCCGGAAATGCTCAGTCACGCAAACCTCCACGAACCGCGTCCGACCCCCGGATGTCCGCGGTGCATCGTACGGACCCGCGCGGCGGCCGATCACCCGGGCCGTGATTGTCCGGTGATACCGCCGTGATATGCGCTAACTGGCCCAGGGCACGATGCTGCCCGGCGGCGACGCCTCCAGCCAGGACAGGAAACCGGTCAGCGCATCGGCGCCGAACGCGAGCTCGATCTCGCCGTGATTGGCCCGGCAGCGCAACACGGTGGCGTCCACCGGCATCGCGTAGCTCTCCGGGCCACTGGGCCGCCTGCGGTCCTGGATCTCCAGGCCGATCCTCGGGATCACCTGATCCGGACCGGAACGGACGGACAACACCCGGTACCAGACGAACTCGTCACCCCGGTACCGGCCGACACCGACCTGCCAGCCACGGCCGCTGTCGTCGATCCGGCGGCGCAACGCGACATGGATGCCGCCCTCACGGAGCAGGCGCAGCCGGCGGAACGCATAGCAGGCCAGCACCACGGCCAGCACGATGAGGAGCACTCCGACGTATCCGGTGATCCCCACGGCCGCCCGCCTTCCGCTGCCCTGGGCCGCTCAGACCGGCTGCCCGGCGGCCCGGAGCTGGGAGGCCGCTCTCGCCCGTACGGTCTCGTCCTCGTCGTCGAGTTCGGACCTGGCCCGGTCGACGTCGATCTCGTCGCCGAACTGCGCGGACTCGGCGAGGATGCTGACCCGCTCCCCGGTCACCGACAGGAACCCGCCCTGCACGGCGGCCCACAGCGAGTCGCCCTCCGGCCGGTCGATGCGGACCACACAGTCGGGCACGAGCTCGCCCAACAGTGGAATGTGCCTGGGCAGGATGCCGATCTCGCCCTCGGTGGTCCGGGTGAACACCGCCGTGGCCTGGCCCGACCACAGCAGGCGCTCCACGGACACCAGCTCGACGGTCATCTCAGCCACGCGCATCTCCTCCACAAGCTCGTATCGCGCAGTCTAGACGGTGCACCTTGGCACCACGTGGCACCACCCGTAACTGCACCGTGGGCCGAACCCGCTGGTCCGGCCCACGGTGCCAGGTCACCGGCTGGCCAGTTCCTTCGCCCTGCGCTCCAGGTCCTCCAGCCCACCGATCAGGAAGAACGCCTGCTCCGGGATGTGGTCGTACTCGCCCTTGGTGATCTTGTCGAACGCCTCGATGGTCTCCTTCAGCGGGACGTTCGAGCCGGGCACGCCGGTGAACTGCTCCGCCGCCATCATGTTCTGCGACAGGAACCGCTCGATCCGCCGGGCGCGCTGCACCAGCACCTTGTCCTCCTCGGCCAGTTCGTCCATGCCGAGGATGGCGATGATGTCCTGAAGGTCCTTGTACCGCTGGAGGATCCGGATGACCTCCTGCGACACCCGGTAGTGCTCCTCGCCGACGATGCCCGGCAACAGGATCGTCGACGTGGACGTCAGCGGGTCCACCGCCGGGAAGATGCCCTTGGAGAACACCGCCCTGGACAGCTCGGTGGTGGCGTCCAGGTGGGCGAACGTGGTGGCCGGGGCCGGGTCGGTGTAGTCGTCCGCCGGCACGTAGATGGCCTGCATCGACGTGATGGACCGGCCACGGGTGGACGTGATGCGCTCCTGGAGCTCGCCCATCTCGTCGGCCAGGGTCGGCTGGTAGCCCACGGCCGAGGGCATCCGGCCGAGCAGCGTGGACACCTCGGAACCAGCCTGGGTGAACCGGAAGATGTTGTCGATGAACAGCAGCACGTCCTGGTTGGCCACGTCGCGGAAGTACTCGGCCATGGTGAGGGCCGACAGCGCGACCCGCATCCTCGTGCCCGGCGGCTCGTCCATCTGGCCGAACACCAGGGCGGTGTCCTTGAGCACGTTGGCCTCACTCAACTCCAGGATGAGGTCGTTGCCCTCACGGGTGCGCTCACCGACGCCCGCGAACACCGACGTACCACCGAAGTTGCGGGCGATGCGGTTGATCATCTCCTGGATGAGCACCGTCTTGCCCACGCCGGCGCCGCCGAACAGGCCGATCTTGCCGCCGCGCACGTACGGGGTGAGCAGGTCGATGACCTTCAGGCCCGTCTCCAGCATCTCGGTGCGGCCTTCGAGCTTGTCGAACGCCGGCGCCTTGCGGTGGATGGCCCAGCGCTCCATGTCGGCGCCGTAGCCGGGCTCGTCCAGGCATTCGCCGAGCGCGTTGAACACGTGCCCCTTGACCTCCTGGCCGACCGGCACGGAGATGCCGGTGCCGGTGTCGGTGACCTCGACGCCCCGCACCATGCCGTCGGTGGGCTGCATGGAGATGCAGCGGACCACGTCGTCACCGAGGTGCTGGGCCACCTCCAGGGTGAGGGTGCGCTCGTTGCCGCCGAGGTCGACGTCCACGTGCAGCGCGTTGAACAGTTCGGGTACCGACTCCCGGGGGAACTCGACGTCGACGACCGGTCCGATGACCCGAACGACGCGGCCGGTCGCCGTTGCAGTGGAGGGAACAGTTGCAGTCATCATTCTTCACTTCCTGCAGCGGCGAGCGCGTCGGCGCCGCCGACGATCTCGCTGATCTCCTGGGTGATCTGTGCCTGGCGGGCCTGGTTCATCTGCTGCGTGTAGGTGCGGATCAACTCGTTGGCGTTGTCGGTGGCGGCCTTCATGGCCCGCTGCCGGGCGGCCGACTCGGAGGCCGCCGCGTCGAGCAGGGCGGCGAACAGCCGCGTCTTCACGTACTTGGGCAGCAACGCGCCCAGCAGCGTCTCGGCGTCCGGTTCGAACTCGTAGTCGGGCAGTTGCGCCGGAGTGTCGGTGTACTCGACCTCCAGCGGCGCGATCCGCTTGGCCACCGGCGCCTGGGTGAGCATCGAGCGGAACTCGGTGTACACGATGTGCAGTTCGTCGATGCCGTCCTCGGGCGACGCCTCGGGGTCGACACCGGCCATGAAGCTGGCCACCATCATGTCCGCGGCCTCGACGACGTCCGCATAGGACGGTTGCTCGGAGAAACCGGTCCACGAGCCGGTGATCGGGCGCTGCCGGAACCGGTAGAAGCCCAAACCCTTGCGGCCCATGACATAGAGCTGGACCGACTTGCCCTCGTCGCGCAGCAGCGCCTGCAGCTCCTCGGCCTCCCGCAGCACGTTGGAGTTGTAGGCGCCGGCCATGCCGCGGTCACTGGTCACCACGAGCACGCCGGCCCGGGTCGGGTTCTCCCTGGGCGTCAGCAGCGGGTGGTCCAGGCTGGTCGCCGCGGCACCGAGCGCGGCCAGCACCCTGGTGATCTCGTCGGCGTACGGCCTGGCGGCCTCGACCCTGGCCCGTGCCCTGCCGATGCGGGAGGTCGCGATCAGCTCGAACGCCCGTGTCGTCTTGCGGATCGACTGCACGGTACGCACGCGCTGTCGCAGGATGCGCAGCTCAGCGGCCATGTGTCACCTGATCAATTCTGGCTCGGCGCGGGACGGTTCACGGCGACCGTCTCGCTACCGACCTCGTCGGCGTCCATCGCCTCGGCCTGCTCGCCGGTGACCGGCTTGCCGTCCGACGCGTCGAACTGGTGCTTGAAGTCCCGCACCGCCTCGGCCAGCTGTTCCCGCAGCTCGTCGGGCAGGTCCTTGCCGTCGCGGATCTTGGCGAGCAGTTCGGTGGACCGCAGGTGCTCCAGGAACTCCTGCTCGAACCGGCGGACGTCGCCGACCGGCACCGAGTCCAGGTGGCCCTGGGTGCCCAGGAAGATCGCGACGACCTGCTCCTCCACCGGGTACGGGCTGTACTGCGGCTGCTTGAGCAGTTCGACCAGCCGGGCGCCGCGCTCCAGCTGCGCCTTGGACGTCGGGTCCAGGTCGGACGCGAACGCGGTGAACGCCTCCAGCTCGCGGAACTGCGACAGGTCCAACCGCAGCGAACCGGCAACCGTCTTCATCGCCTTGATCTGCGCGTTGCCGCCCACCCGGGACACCGACACACCGACGTTCACCGCGGGCCGGACGCCCTGGTTGAACAGGTCGGACTCCAGGAAGCACTGGCCGTCGGTGATCGAGATGACGTTGGTCGGGATGTAGGCGGAGATGTCGTTGGCCTTGGTCTCGATGATCGGCAGGCCGGTCAGCGAGCCGCCGCCGAGTTCGTCGGACAGCTTCGCGCAGCGCTCCAGCAGGCGGGAGTGCAGGTAGAACACGTCACCGGGGTACGCCTCGCGGCCCGGCGGGCGGCGCAGCAGCAGCGAGATCGCGCGGTACGCCTCGGCCTGCTTGGTCAGGTCGTCGAACACGATCAGCACGTGCTTGCCCTGGTACATCCAGTGCTGCGCGATGGCCGAACCGGTGTACGGGGCCAGCCACTTGAAGCCGGCCGAGTCGGACGCCGGGGCGGCGACGATCGAGGTGTACTCCAGGGCGCCGGCCTCGGCGAGCGCCGACTTCACCCCGGCGATCGTGGAGCCCTTCTGGCCGACCGCGACATACACGCAGCGCACCTGCTGCTTCGGGTCGCCGGTGGCCCACGCGCCCTTCTGGTTGATGATCGTGTCCACGCACACGGCGGTCTTGCCGGTCTTGCGGTCACCGATGATGAGCTGGCGCTGGCCGCGGCCGATCGGGGTCATCGAGTCGATGGCCTTGATGCCGGTCTGCAGCGGCTCCTTCACCGGCTGCCGGTTCATCACCGACGGCGCCTGCAACTCCAGCGGCCGGGACTCCTCGGCGACAATGTCGCCCAGGCCGTCGATCGGGTTGCCCAGCGGGTCGACGACGCGGCCGAGGAAGCCGTCGCCGACCGGCACGGACAGCACCCGGCCGGTGCGGCGGACCTCCTGGCCCTCCTCGATGGACTCGTAGTCGCCGAGGATGACGGCGCCGATCGCGCGGCTGTCCAGGTTCTGCGCCACACCGAGGACGCCGCCCGGGAACTCCAGCAGTTCCTGGGCCATCACCGAGGGCAGTCCCTCGACGTGCGCGATGCCGTCACCGGTGTCGGCGACGACGCCGACCTCCTCGCGAGCGGTGTCCGGCGAGAAGGTGGAGACGTAGTTCTCGATCGCGCTCCGGATCTCGTCCGACGAGATCGTCAGCTCCGCCATGGCTATTCGGTCCCTGCTCTCGGTACTTACTGTGGGTCTGAACGGTTGTGGGCTGCCTCAGCCGGGTAGTTCCTGGCGCGCCTTGGCCAGCCGGGCCGCGACGCTGCCGTCGATCACCTCGTCGCCCACCCGGATCACGAGGCCCCCCAACACGTCGGGGTCGAGCTCCACCTGCACGGAGACCGCGCGGCCGAAGATCGTGGAAAGCGTCTGGGCGAGCCGGCTCTCCTGCTCGTCGGTCAGCGGCGCCGCGGCGACGACCTGGGCCACCGAACGGCTCCGCATGGCCGCCGCGTCCTCGGCCAGCTTGCCGACGACCAGTTCCAGACTACGTCCTCGCGGCTCGCGCACGGTCTGTTCGAGCAGCTGGGTGGTGACCGGGGTGACCCGGTCGGCGAGCACCGTGTGCAGCAGCCGGACGCGGCCGTCCACCGGCGTTCCCTGGTCGGCGAGCAGTGAGCGCAGCCGCGGCTCGGCGACCAGGATCCGGCTGAACCGGAACAGTTCGTCCTCGACGTCCTCCAGCACGCCGTCCCGCTCGGCGAGCACGAACGTGACCCGCCTGGCCAGCGACTCCAGCGCTTCCAGCAGATCGGACTGGGTCGACCAGCGGGCGGTGGCCAGCCCGGCGACCGTGGTCACCGCGGCGTCGCCGACCCTCCCGCCGAACACGCCACGGGCCAGCCGCTCCCTGGCGTCCTCCGGCATCGCCGGGTCCGTCAGGTGGCGGCGCAGCACACGCTCCCGCTGGAGCACGCCGAGCACCGCGAACAGCTCGTCGGCCAGGGTGCGCAACTGGTCGCCGTCGGCGCCCGCGACGACCTGGTCCAGCCGTTCCCGCGCGGCGGCGAGGGATTCCCTGCTGGCTGACTGCATCATGACGAGTCCTCCCCGGTCGCCTCCGGTGTGGTCGCGGCCATGGACTCCAGCTCGTCCAGCAGCCGGTCCACCGTGGCCGACCTGCGCTGCGGGTCGGACAGGTGCTCGGTGACCAGCTCACCGGCCAAATCGACGGCGAGCTCACCGATCCTGGTGCGCAGTTCGCGGATCACCTGGCGGCGCTGGGCGACCAGTTCGGCCTCGCCGCGCTCGCGGATCCGCGCCACCTCACGGTCGGCCTGCTCGCGCATCTCGTCGACGATCCGGATGGCGTCCGCGCGGGCCGCGTCCCGGATCTTCGCCGCCTCGGTGCGGGCCTCGGTCAGGGCGTCCCGGTACCGGCGCTCCGCCTCGGCCAGCCGGGCGCTGGCCTGCTCGGCGTCCGCGACCTGCTGGGCGACGGCGTCCTTCTGCCGGCGCATCGCGGCGCGGACCGGTGGGACCACCTTCCACCAGATGACCGCGACGACGACGGCGAAGCCGACGAGTTCGGCGATGTAGTCGGCGACCATCAGCCCTGTCCCCTCGTGCCCAGCCCGTCGAGGAACGCGGCGACCGTCTCGGCCTGCCGCCCGTCGGCGGGCAGTTCGACGCCGACGATCCGACCGGCCAGTGTCGTGGACAGCGAGCCGATGTGACCCTGGAGCTCACGCAGCGCGCGCTCGCGCTGCTCGGCGAGATCGGCCTCGGTGCGCCGCCGGGCGTTGTCGGCTTCCTCGCTGGCCTGGCCGCGCAGTTCGTCGATGACTCGCTGGCCCTCGGCCCGCGCCTCGGCCCGGATGTCCCCGGCCTCCCGGCGGGCGGCGGTCAGCGCCTCCTCGAAGCGGGCGTCGGCCGCGGCGAGCTTGTCGGTCGCCTCCTGCCGCTCCTGTGCCGTGCGCGCCACCCGGTCGGCCCGGTCCTGCAACGCCTTCACCACCGGCGGCACGATGAAGCGCCACATGATGAGCAGGACGAGCAGGAAGATGATGAGCTCGACGAAGAAGGTGCCGTTGGGCAGCAGGGGGTTGTTGGCAGCCGCCAGGTCCGTCGTCGACATCGTCGTCACCATCAGGCCGGCGAGCCGCCGAACGCGAACAGCAGAATGGCCGCGAAGGCGACGTTGATGAAGTAGTTACCCTCGGCGAACGCCACCGTCAGGATGAACGGGGTGAACAGCCGGCTCTGCGCCTCCGGCTGCCGGGCGACGCCGGCGACCAGCTGACTACCGGCCAGGCCGTCACCGATGGACGCGCCAGCCGCGCCGCCGCCAAGCATGAGCCCGCCGCCGATGTAGGCGCCGGCCACCTCGATCGCCTGCGACATGCTGTTTGCCATGACTCTCCTTACCTAATTCCTGCTGGAAAACGCCGGTTCCGGGGACCGCTCACCCCGGCTGAGAATGGGGCCAGATCCGGGCAGCCTCAGTGTTCCTCCCGCAGTTCCATCGCCTGGCTGAAGAAGATGATCGTCAGGAAGGCGAAGATGAACGCCTGCACCGCACCGATGAACAGGTCGAACAACTTCCAGCCGCCGTTGAGCACCCAGCCCAGGTACGGCGGCAGCAGCGCGCCGATCACTTCGAGCATGATCGTGCCGGCCAGGATGTTGCCGAACAGCCGCAGCGCGTGCGACAGCAGGAAGCTGAGCTCCTCGATGATCCACATGGGAGCGAGCTTCGGCTCGTGGCCCTTGAGCACGTGGACCAACTGGCGGCCGGGGCCGTGGTGGCGGCGCGCACCCGCGACGTGCTTCCACACGAACACCATGAGCGCCAGCGGGAACACCAGGTTGATGTCACCGGCCGGCGGTGGCAGCAGATCCTTGCCGTTGACCATCAGCGGCAACGCGGAGAACCAGTTGGCGATCAACAGGAAGCAGAACATCGTCACGGACAGCGGAATCAGGAACGGGGCGACCCGCACGCCGATCGTGCTTTCGACCAGGTCCCGCAGCTGGGCGGTGACGGTCTCGAAGAACAGTTGCAGGCCGTTCGGCGGACCCGACGTGATCTTCGCGCGCACCACGAACCCGACGACGATCAGGATCGCGGCGGCCACCAGCGTCGAAATGATCGTGTCGGCGTTGAACGTCAACCCGAACAGGTGCCACTCGGGGTGGACGCCGATCTCGATGTCGCTGGCGGCGCGGAGGTGCGGAGTCATTGCTGGCGACGCTCCTTCAGAACCGGCATGGCCGTGTGGGCGATGTTGATGAACTGGTAGACCGCGAGTCCGAAGAAGACACCGAGGCCGTCGGGCCGGACGAAGATGCCCAGTGCCACGGCGATCGCGGTGATCACCAGCAGGCGGCGCGCGGACAGCACGCCCACTGCCTTCTTGCTCGGGCTGTCCCGGGAGATCACGTTGAGCACGTCACGTTGCAGCAGCCGGGTGTTCACCAGGCCGAGACCGAGCCCGACGCACCCGAGGAGGCCCATGGCGACGTGGCCCAGCAGCGCGGACACGACCAGGCCGGCGGCACCGATCAGGACCGAGACGAGCAGCGGCCGGCGCAGGCTCATCACGGCCGACGCCGGCACGTTGGCCGCGGCGTCCTTCAACGACGTCATCGCTGCACCCCACACTCGATCATGACCAGAACCTCCGGAACCTCTGATAGCCGTACCAACACGTCGCGACGATGCCGAGCCCCAGCCCGGTCATGGTGAACGCCGGCAACGTGTGCGCACGCGAGTCGATGAACCAGCCGATCAGCAGTCCCCCGGCGATCAGCACGGCCATCGTCGTGCCGACGCGGACCAGGCGCCACGCACTGGGTGGGTCGCTGTCCGGCATGGCTGGCCTATTCCCGGCCGATGTCCCACATGCGGTGATCAGTCAACAGCGACTCCTCGTGGTCTCGGGCGCATTGTCTCGGGCGCGTAGGAGCTGGGCCGGGCGGCCCGGTGTGCCACGGAAAAGGTGGCACGAAGCATCGAACCCCCCGTTCGGGGGGCTTGCCGCAGACGCTATCACAGCGTCCGAACGGCCGACGCGGCACGGGTGAACGCCGGCGGCCGGCGCCCAACCGGCGCGACTGGAGTTGTGGGCGGCCACCGCGATCACCCCACTTCGTCGGGAGATGCCTGGACGTGCACGTATAAAGTTACAGTACGGGCGTTCGGTAGCCGATGTCGGCCCCCTGTGAGGTGGCCCATTCAGGACGTTCGGAGCGCGTTGCGCAGCCGCGGCACGACCGACACCAACAACGCCACCAACAAGCCGATCGCGATGCCCCATACCGCGACGGTGACGTCGATCAGTGTCAGCGACACCGCTCCGAACGCGATCACCGCCGCCCACAGGTAGATCAGCAACACGGCCCGGCGCTGGGAATGGCCGATCTCCAGCAGCCGGTGGTGCAGGTGCATCTTGTCCGCCGCGAACGGGCTCTCCCCGCGCCGGGTCCGGCGCACCACCGCCATCAACAGGTCCAGCAGCGGTACGAACAGGACGGCCGCGACCACCAGCAGCGGTGACAGCAGGGCGATCGCGTCCTTGGCGCCGAGCGTGGCGTACTGGATGCGGCCGGACGCCGACGTGCTCGCCGCGGCCAGCATGAGCCCGATCAGCATCGACCCCGAGTCACCCATGAAGATCCGCGCCGGCTGGAAGTTGTGCGGCAGGAAGCCCAGGCACGCACCTGCCAGAGTGGCGCTGATCAGAGCGGGCGGGTAGTTCGTCACGTTGCCGTGCGAGTTGTCCAGCAGGCCAAGCGAGAAGGCACACGTCGCCGCCGCGGCGATCAGCCCGATCCCGGCGGCCAGCCCGTCCAGACCGTCCACCATGTTCACCGCGTTGACCATCGTGACGACCAGCAGCACCGACAGCAGGCCGCCCTCGTTCTGGTCCAGCACCAGCACCGAGCCCAGGCCGCCGCCCTGGCCGCCCCACGGCACCCAGAACTCCACCCACTGCAGACCCAGCAGCACCAGCACCCCGGCCGCGGTGATCTGGCCGGCCAGCTTGGTCAGCGAGTCCAGTTCGTACCGGTCGTCCAGCGCGCCGACGAGCACGATGATGCCGCCGCCGATCAGCACCGCATACGGGTCCAGCGAGTACGTGAACGCGCGGCGCAACACCGGGAGCTGATGGGCCAGCAGCATCCCGCCGACCACGCCCAGATACATGGCGATGCCGCCCATCCTGGGCACCACCCTGGTGTGCACGTCCCTGGCCCTGGGCACCGCGACGGCCCGCACCCGGACCGCGAGCCGGCTCACCGGGCCGGTCATCAGGTACGTGACGGCCGCCGCCGTGAGGCAGACCAGGAGGTACTCCCGGACCGGAAGGCCGGCCGGTGTGGCGGGCGACAGCGAGGCCACGGCGGGACCGGATCTACGCGATCGCCACGCCGAGGACGTCGACGATCTCGGCCCGGCTCACCGCGCCCTCGCGCAGCAGCCGGGGCTCCTCACCGGTCATGTCGATGATCGACGACGGCACCGGGTCGCCGGCCGGCCCGCCGTCCAGGTAGACCGCGACCGACTCGCCGAGCTGGGCGCGCGCCTCGGCGGCCGTGGTGGCCGGCTGCTGGCCGCTGATGTTGGCACTGGACTGGGCCATCGGGCCGATCTCGCGGAGCAGTTCCAGCGCCACCGGGTGCAGCGGCATGCGCAGGTTCACCGTGCCCCGGGTCTCGCCGAGGTCCCACGCCAGCGACGGCGCGTGCGGCAGCACGATGGACAGGCCGCCCGGCCAGAACGCCTCGATCAGGTCGCGGGCCTGCTTCGGCACGGACAGCACCAGACCGTCCACCGTGGACCATGAGCCGACGAGGACGGACACCGGCATGTTGCGGCCACGTCCCTTCGCCTCGAACATGGCTTTCACCGCGATCGCGTCGAAGGCGTCGCACCCGATGCCGTACACCGTGTCGGTGGGGAACACCACCAGCCGCGACGACCTGATCATGCCGGCCGCTGCCGCGATGCCGGCCTCCCGCTCGTCCCGTTTAGCGCAGTCGTAAAGCGTGGCCACGACGACGATCCTGCCACGTCCGGCGCCCGCCGGTCCGGCCGGCACGCACTAGTGCGTGCCGGTGGCGCGGTGCGCGGTCACGAACCGCGGCCGCCCGGCCAGGTCCTGGTGTCCCTCGACGCCGGTCAGCACCCGGCGGGCGGCCAGCAGTTCGACGACGGCGTCCTGGTGTCCCTCGTCGTGCTCGATCGCCACCGCGCCACCCGCGGTGAGCAGCCGGGCCGCCAGCGCGACCACCGGCCGGATCACCGCCAATCCGTCCGGACCTGCGAAAACCGCCGCGTGCGGGTCGTGTTCGGCGACCTCGGGCGGCACCGGCATGCCCTCCGGCACGTACGGCGGGTTGCACAGCACGAGGTGAACGGAACCGTCCAGGTCGGTGAACAGTTGCGGGTCGGTGACGTCGCCGGCGTACAGCCGGATCGGTGGGTCACCGGACTGGGCGCGCAGTTCGGCGTTCTGCCTGGCCCACGCCAGTGCCACCGCGTCCAGCTCCACCGCGTGCACCGTGGCGTCGTGCCGGGCCGCCGCGACGGCCAGGGCGAGCGCGCCGGAACCGGTGCACAGGTCGACGACCACCGGCTCGGGCACGCCGGCGAGTTGGGCCAGGCCCCACTCCAGCAGGCCCTCCGTCTCCGGCCGGGGCACGAACACCCCAGGTCCGACGCCCACGGTGATGGCGCCCATGGCGGCCCAGCCGGTCAGGTGCTGGAGTGGCACGTGCTTGGCGCGCTGCCCGACGAGTTGCCCGATGGCGTCCACCACCGGCGGGTCCACCAGCGGCACCATCGGCAGGTGCCCGCGTTCCACGCCGAGCACGTGCGCCGCGATCAGTTCGGCGTCGGCCCTCGGCGAGGCGACGCCCGCGGCGGCGAGCACCCGTTCGGCCTCCAGGATGGCCAAGCGGAGCGGCTGCCTCTGTCTGGTCACGGGTGACAGCCTCTCATCCCGGAGGCGGAATCAGTCGGCAGCCGCGGCCAGCCGCTCCGACCGGTCGGCCGCGGCGAGCGCGTCCAGCACCGAGTCCAGGTCGCCGTCCAGCACCTGGTCCAGGTTGTACGCCTTGTAGTTGACCCGGTGGTCGGCGATGCGGTTCTCCGGGAAGTTGTAGGTGCGAACACGTTCGGACCGGTCGACCGTGCGCACCTGGCTGCGCCGCGCCTGGGACGCCTCGGCGGCGGCCGTCTCCTCGGCCAGGGCCTGCAACCGGGCGCGCAGCACGTGCATGGCACGGGTCTTGTTCTGCAACTGGCTGCGTTCGTTCTGGCAGGACACCACGATGCCGGTGGGCAGGTGGGTGATGCGGACGGCGGAGTCGGTGGTGTTCACGCTCTGGCCGCCGTGCCCGGACGAGCGGAACACGTCGATCCGCAGGTCCTTCTCGTCGATGTCGACCTCGATGTCGTCCGGTTCCGGGTAGACCAGGACACCGGCGGCGGACGTGTGCACGCGGCCCTGCGACTCGGTGACCGGCACCCGCTGCACCCGGTGCACGCCGCCCTCGAACTTCAGCCGCGACCACACCCCGTCCGGCCCGTCGCCCCTGCCCTTCACCGCGACGGTGACGTCCTTGTAGCCGCCGAGTTCGGAGGGCACGCCGTCCAGCACCTCGGTGCGCCAGCCCCGCCGTTCCGCGTACCGCAGGTACATGCGCAGCAGGTCACCGGCGAACAGCGCGCTCTCCTCGCCGCCCTCGCCGGACTTGACCTCCAGCACCACGTCCGAACCGTCGTGCGGGTCACGCGGCAGCAGCAGTTCGGTCAGCCGCGCCTCCAGCTTCGGCAGCCGCTCCTCCAGTTCGCGTGCCTCGACGGCGAACGTCTCGTCGTCCGCGGCCAGTTCGTGCGCGGCCGCCAGGTCGTCCCTGGTCTGGTCCAGTTCGCGGATGGTCCGCACCACCGGGCCGAGCTCGGCGAACCGGCGGGACAGCTTGCGCGCCAGCACCCGGTCGCCGTGCACCGCCGGGTCGGCCAGCCGCCGCTCCAACTCGGCGTGCTCGGCCACCAGCGAGCCCAGCACCTCCGGTACCGGCCTGGTCACTCAAGCCTCCTCGACGCGAACCGACGCGGAACACGCCAGCGGCGCCCGGAAGCACGTTCGCGCGTGCTCGCGGGCGCCGCCGGTGAGCTCACTTCTTGCGCTTGCCGTAGCGCGCCTCGAACCGGGCGACCCGGCCGCCGGTGTCCAGGATCTTCTGCTTGCCCGTGTAGAACGGGTGGCAGTTGGAGCACACCTCGACGTGGATCGAACCGCTCTTCTGGGTGCTGCGCGTGGTGAACGTGTTGCCGCAGCTACAGGTCACCTCGGTGGTGACGTAGTCCGGGTGGATGCCGGCCTTCACTGTGTCGTCCTCTCCTCGTGGCCGCCGGGTCCCCGTGACCGGGGTGAACCGGAGCCGGAATGTCGACTGGTCAGTCTGCCAGACGCGCTGACGAAACCGTCAACGCACCTGGCAGCCCGCTTGTTCCTGGTCAGTCCTGGTCGGCACCCGGGGTGCTCTTGGCCACCTGCATGAGGAACTCGATGTTGGTGCGGCTCTTGCGCAGCCGGTCCAGCAACAGGTCGATGGCCTGCTGGGTGTCCAGGGAGTGCAGCACGCGGCGCAGCTTGTGCGTCACGGCCAGCTCGTCCGGGGACAGCAGCAGCTCCTCCTTGCGGGTGCTGGACTGGTCGACGTCGACGGCCGGGAACACCCGCTTGTCGGCGATCTTGCGGTCCAGCTTCAGCTCCGCGTTGCCGGTGCCCTTGAACTCCTCGAAGATCACCGTGTCACCGGTGGACCCGGTCTCCACCAGCGCCGTGGCGAAGATGGTCAGCGAGCCGCCCTTCTCGATGTTGCGTGCCGCGCCGAGGAACCGCTTCGGCGGGAACAGCGCCGTCGAGTCGACACCACCGGACAGGATGCGGCCGGACGCGGGCGCCGCCAGGTTGTAGGCGCGGCCCAGCCGGGTGATCGAGTCGAGCAGGACGACCACGTCGTGGCCCATCTCCACCAGCCGCTTGGCGCGCTCGATGGACAGTTCGGCGACGCTGGTGTGGTCCGACGGCGGGCGGTCGAACGTGGACGCGATGACCTCACCGCGCACCGACCGCTGCATGTCGGTGACCTCCTCCGGCCGCTCGTCCACCAGCACCACCATCAGGTGGCACTCGGGGTTGTTGGCCGTGATCGCGTTCGCGATCGACTGGAGCACCATCGTCTTGCCGGCCTTCGGCGGCGACACGATCAGCGCGCGCTGGCCCTTGCCGACCGGCATCACCAGGTCGATGACCCGGGTGGTGAGCACGTGCGGCTCGGTCTCCAGCCGCAGCCGCTCGTTCGGGTACAGCGGGGTCAGCTTGGTGAACTCGGGGCGGTCCTTGACCTGGTCCGGGTCCAGCCCGTTGATCTTGTCCACCCGCACCAGCGGGTTGAACTTCTGCCGCTGCTGCTCGCCGTCCCGGGGCTGGCGCACCACGCCGGTGACCGCGTCACCGCGGCGCAGGCCGTAGCGGCGGACCAGGGACAGCGACACGTACACGTCGTTCGGGCCGGCCAGGTAACCGGACGTGCGGACGAACGCGTAGTTGTCCAGCACGTCCAGGATGCCGCCGACCGGCAGCAGGACGTCGTCCTCGCGGATCTCCGTGTCGGTGCCGCCACCGCGGCCCTCGCCGTCGCTCCGGCCGCGGCCGCGCCTGCGGTCGCGGAACCGGCGGCC
>DATEPR010000693.1:0-6277 GCA_035273045.1 Pseudonocardiaceae bacterium
GGCGGGCAGCAGGGTGAGCGACACGAGCGCGGCGACGGCGACCGCGGCCATGCCGCCGTAGGCCAGGGAGCGCAGGAATCCGGCCGGGAACACCAGCAGCCCGGACAGCGCGACCACCAACAGGGTCGCGGAGAACGCCACGGTGCGGCCGGAGGTGGCGACGGTGCGGCGGACCGCGGTAGCGGTGTCCCGGCCGGCGGCCAGCTCCTCGCGGAACCGGCCGACGGTGAACAGGCCGTAGTCCACGGCCAGCCCGAGACCCAGCAGCGACACCACGTTGGGCGCGAAGCCGTTCACCTCGGTGCCCAGCGAGATCAGCCGCAGCACGCCCAGCGACGCGCCGATGGTCAGCCCGCCGACCAGCACCGGCAGTGCCGCCGCGACCACGCTGCCGAACACGAACAGCAGCAGCACCAGGGTGATCGGCAGCGACACGCCTTCGGCGAGCTTGAGGCCGGCGGTGGATGTCCGGTCGACGGCCGCCCGCAGCGGCACCGGCCCGCCGATCTTCGCGGTCAGGCCGGGAACGGCCAGCCGGTGCTCGATGGCCGGGTACGCGGCCGGGCCGGTGAGGCTGATCGTGGCCAGGGCGGCGCGGTGGCCCGGCGTGACCAGGATCGGTGACCGGGTGTCCCAGTAGGACGTCTCGGCGCGCGCCGCCGTGCGCGGCAGCGCGTGCAGGACGGCGAGCGCGGCGGACGCGACGCCGGGTTCGTCGACGGTGTGCCCGGGTGCGGCGGAGTAGCGCACCAGGACGTCGCCGGACCCGCCGGACAACCGGTCGGCAATGGCCTGGGCGCGCGCCGACTGGCTGCCGGGATCGGCGTCGTCGCCCTGGCTGAGCCGGCCGAACACGCCGAGGCCCCAGGTGCCGCCCAGCACGGCGACCGCCAGCACCAGTGTGACCACCGTCCACCGCCGCCGGTGGACCGTGCCGCCCCACGCCGTGCCCACGCCCGCCTCCCGTTCCCCGTGGTGCAGGCTGTCTGGCGTACCGGCCAGCCACGCCGGGGCCAGTTAACACTGTTCACCACGAACGAGAGTACCCAAGTGAACACCGTTTACCAAGGGCGGCGCCGATGACCGACCGGAACCGGGCCGAGACCGACCGGCGGATCCGCACCGTCGCCCGGACACTGCTGGTCGAGCACGGCGCCCAGGGCGTGACCCTGCGCGCCATCGCCCGGCGGATCGGCATCACCGCGCCCGCGCTGTACCGGTACTACGCCTCGCTGTCCGATCTCATCCAGCACGTCGTCGGCGACGTCTGCGCGGACCTCGCGGACGACCTGGGCGGCGTGCTGGCCGAGGTGCCCGCCGACGACACCGCGGCCCGGGTGTTCGCGGTGTGCCGGGGCTTCCGCACCTGGGCGATCGCGCACCCGCGCGAGTTCGCCCTGGTCTTCGCCACGCCCGCCGACCCCGGCGCCAGCAGCGGCAACGACCCGTTCGGCCGGATCTTCGTCACGTTCACCGGCGGGATCCTGGCCAGCTCACCCCGGCCGGAGCCGCCCGAGGACGACGTGCCGGAGCGGCTGCGCGCGGACATCGCGCTGTTCCGCGACACGCTCGTCGCCGGTCTGGGCGGTGACCGGCCGGAACCGGGGATCGGGCTGGGCACCGCGTACACCGTGCTGCGGTTCTGGGTCCGGCTCTACGGGCAGGTGGCGCTGGAGGTGTTCGACCGGTTCCCGTTCCCGGTCACCGACGCCACGCCGCTGTTCGAGTCGATGCTGGCCGAACTGGCCGCCGAGGTGGGCCTGAGCTAACCGGCTACCACGACGTTGACCAGCCGGCCGGGCACCACGACGACCTTCTTCGGCTCGGCGCCGGCCAGCAGCGCGACGATCTTCTCATCGGCCAGGGCGGCGTCGCGCACCGCGTCGCGGTCCGCGTCCGCGGGGACCTGCACCCGCGACCGGACCTTGCCGTTGACCTGGATCGGGTACTCGACGGTGTCCTCGACCAGGTAGCGCTCGTCGGCCACCGGGAACGGGCCGTGCGCCAGCGACTCGCCGTGGCCCAGCCGCGACCACAGCTCGTCCGCGATGTGCGGGGCCATCGGCGCCAGCAGTTGCACCAGTGGTTCCACCAGCGCCCTCGGCGTCGCGTCCGCCGACCCGTACGTCTTGGTCACGTGGTTGGTCAGCTCGATCAGCTTGGCGCCGGCCGTGTTGAACCGCATCGCCGCGTAGTCCTCGTGGGCTCCGGCGATGGTGCGGTGCAGTGCCTTCAGGTCGGCCACGGTCGGCGCGTCCTCGGACACCCTGACCTGTCCGGTCTCCTCGTCGACCACCGTGCGCCACAGCCGCTGCAGGAACCGCTGCGCGCCCACGACATCCTTCGTCGCCCACGGCCGGGACACGTCCAGCGGCCCCATCGACATCTCGTACACCCGCAGCGTGTCCGCGCCGTACCGGGCGCAGATGTCGTCCGGTGCCACCGAGTTGCGCAGGCTCTTGCCCATCTTCCCGTACTCGCGGTTCACCCTGCGGCCCCGGTAGAAGTACACCGTGCCGTCCGAAGTGGACTCCTCGGTGACGTCCTCCGCGGGCACGTAGGCGCCGCGCTCGTCGGTGTAGGCGTACGCCTGGATGTAGCCCTGGTTGAACAGCCTGCGGTACGGCTCGGCCGACGACACGTCGCCCAGGTCGTACAGCACCTTGTGCCAGAACCGCGAGTACAGCAGGTGCAGCACCGCGTGCTCGACGCCGCCGATGTACAGGTCCACGCCGCCGGGATCGGTGTCGCCGTGCTGCTCGGTGCGCGGGCCCATCCAGTAGCGCTCGTTGGCCGGGTCGCAGAACGCCTCGTCGTTGTACGGGTCCACGTACCGCAGCTGGTACCAGCAGGAACCGGCCCACTGCGGCATCACGTTGACGTCCCGCCGGTACGTCTTCGGGCCGTCGCCCAGGTCCAGTTCGACGTTGACCCACTCGGTCGCCTTGGCCAGCGGCGGCGACGGCTCCGAGTCGGCGTCGTCCGGGTCGAACGTGGTCGGCGAGTAGTCGGCCACGTCGGGCAGTTCGACCGGCAGCTGGTCGGCGGGCAGCGGGATCGGCAGGCCGGTCTCGTCGTAGACGATCGGGAACGGCTCACCCCAGTAGCGCTGCCGGGCGAACAGCCAGTCGCGCAGCTTGTACTGCACGGTGCCCTCGCCGTGGCCGTGCTCCTCCAGCCACGCGGTGATCGTGCTCTTCGCGTCGGTGACGCCCATGCCGTCCAGGAATCCCGAGTTGACCGCGGGTCCCTCACCGGTGAACGCCTCGCCGTCGAAACCATCCGCCGGCTGGACCGTGCGGATGATCGGCAGCCCGAACGCCTCGGCGAAGTCCCAGTCCCGCTGGTCCTGGCCGGGCACCGCCATGATCGCGCCGGTGCCGTAGCCGGTCAGCACGTAGTCGGCGACGAACACCGGGATGCGCGTGCCGGTCGCCGGGTTCGTCGCGTACGAACCGGTGAACACACCGGTCTTGTCCCTGTTCTCCTGCCGGTCCAGCTCCGACTTGCGGGACACGGCCCGCCGGTAGGCGGCGATCGCCTCGACCGGCGTGGCGGCGCCAGTGGTCCAGCGCGGGTCGACGTCCTCCGGCCACGCGGCCGTGGTCAGGCTGTCCACCAGCGTGTGCTCCGGCGCCAGCACCAGGTACGTCGCGCCGAACAGGGTGTCCGGCCGGGTGGTGAAGACCTCGATCGACCGGCCGCCGCCGGCCGCGAACCGGACCCGGGCGCCGTACGAACGGCCGATCCAGTTGCGCTGCATGGTCTTGACCTTCTCCGGCCAGTCCAGCAGGTCCAGGTCGTCGACCAGGCGGTCGGCGTAGGCGGTGATGCGCATCATCCACTGGCGCAGGTTGCGCCGGAACACCGGGAAGTTGCCGCGTTCGCTGCGGCCGTCCGCGGTGACCTCCTCGTTGGCCAGCACGGTGCCCAGCCCGGGGCACCAGTTCACCGGCGCGTCGGACAGGTACACCAGGCGGTACGAGTCGATCAGCCGCCGCCGTGCCACGGCGTCGTAGTCCGCCCACGGCCGACCGTCCGGAGTGGACCGGCTGCCGTCGGCGAACTGCGCCACCAGGTCCTCGATCGGCCGCGCCTTCGCCAGTTCCGTGTCGTACCAGGAGTTGTAGATGCGCAGGAAGATCCACTGCGTCCAGCGGTAGTACGGGACGTCGGTGGTGGCGATCCGCCGCCGCTCGTCGTGGCCCAGCCCCAGGCCGCGGATCTGCGCCAGGAAGCGCTGGATGTTCTCCTCGATGGTCTTGCGTGGGTGCTGCCCCGTGGTCACGGCATGCTGCTCGGCCGGCAGGCCGAAGCTGTCGAAACCCATGGTGTGCAGCACGTTCCGGCCGTTCATCCGGTGGTAGCGGGCGAACACGTCGGTGGCGATGAAGCCCAGCGGGTGCCCGACGTGCAGGCCGTCACCGGACGGGTAGGGGAACATGTCCTGCACGAACAGCTTGTCCGGCGGCAGCGGTGTCGCGGCCAGCGAGCCGACCGGGTTGGGCGCGTGGAACGTGCCGTGCTCCTCCCAGTACTGCTGCCAGCGCCGCTCGATCCGCCCGGCCAGCGCGGCCGTGTACCGGTGCGCGGGCACCGTCTCGGTCGTGCCGGTGGCACTGTCCGTCATCGCCGCCAAACCTCCCTGGTCCGCACCCGTCCACAACAGCAGAAAACCCCCCAGGCCGTCAGGCCATGAGGGGTTGCCGCGCCGACCTCGCTATGGTCAACGCGGCGAGCTAAGGAGCAGGCGCACCGTGCGCATGTCCAAAGGATAGCGCACGTCAACAGACGGGGTGACGACCCATGGGACATCGGACGGCGACTCTCGTGATCGCGACCGCGCTGGCGGGCGGCCTGCTGGCCGCCTGTTCCGGCGGCACCGCGGCACCGCAGCCGGCCCCCGCGAACTCGACCACGACGCCTCCGCCGACGACGGCCAGTGCACCACCGGCCGACGGTCCGGCAGCCGACTGGCCGACCTACCACCGGGACAACGCGCGCACCGGGGTCGCCGACGCCGCACCGGTGGGCACGTTGCGCCGGGCGTGGCAGGCGAACCTGGACGGCGCCGTGTACGGGCAGCCGCTGGTGGTGTCCGGCATGGTCCTGGCGGCCACCGAGAACGACACGGTCTACGCGCTCGACCAGGCCACCGGCCGGATCCGGTGGCGGACGCACGTCGGCACGCCCCAGCCGGGCTCCGGCCTGCCCTGCGGTGACATCGACCCGCTCGGCATCACCGGCACGATGGCCTACGACCAGTCGACCGGCAGGGTGTTCGCGGTCGCCGAGACCACCGGTGGCGCCCACACCCTGGTCGGGATCGACGTGCGCACCGGCAAGGTGGCCGTGCGGACGTCGGTCGAGCCACCCAAGGGGGACCGGATCGCCCACCAGCAGCGGTCCGCGCTGACCGTGCTGAACGGCCGGGTGTACGTCGCCTACGGCGGCCTGTTCGGCGACTGCGCCAACTACATCGGCTCGGTGGTGTCGGTGACCACGGCCGGCGCCGACCCGATCAGCTACGCCATCCCCACCTCCAGGGAGGCCGGCATCTGGGCGCCCGGCGGTGCCGTGGTGAACGCCGGGCGGCTGCTCTACTCGGCCGGCAACGGCGAGTCCACCAGCGGCTACGACGGCAGCGACTCGGTGATCGCGCTGTCGCCGCGACTGCGCCGGGTCGACTTCTTCGCGCCGTCGACGTGGCCGCAGGACAACGCCAGCGATCTCGACCTCGGCTCGTCCGGCCCGGTGTCGATCGGCCCGTGGGTGTTCGTGAGCGGCAAGCGCGGCACCGGCTACGCCATGCGGGCCGGGCACCTGGGCGGGATCGGCGGCCAGGCCGGGCAGGCGGACGTCTGCCGGTCGTTCGGCGGCGCCTCGGTGGCCGGTGGGGTGGCGTACGTCCCGTGCACGGACGGCACGCGGGCGGTGGTCATCGGGCCGAACGGGACACCCGCGGTGCGGTGGCGGGCATCGGTGCGGGCCGCCGGGTCGCCGGTGGTCGGCGGCGGCGCGGTGTGGGTCACCGACTACGACGCCGGCGTGCTCTACGCGCTGAACCAGGCCACCGGCCGGGTGCGCGCCCAGCTGAACGTCGGCGACCTGCCGCATTTCGCGTCCCCGACGCTGGCCGGCTCGACCGCCTACGTCGGCACGCTGCACGGCGTGGTCGCGGTGGCCGGGGCGTGACCGAGGCCCGCGGGTAGGCTGGCCTGCCGTGACGCTGCGGATCGTGCTGCTGGCCCTGTCGGTCGCCTACGGGCTGCCGCTG